>CAZOON010000186.1:0-4082 GCA_964581445.1 uncultured Halanaerobiales bacterium
CCCGAGTATTATAATGGTGATTTATGGTTCGTTGATGAATGTTTCTATTGCTGGTCTTTTTGCAGCGGGGATTGTACCGGGAATAATGGTTGGTTTAGCTTTAATGTTATCTGCAGCGTATATTTCTAAAAAAAGGGATTACCCGATAGGAGAAAGGAAACCAAAGTTAAAAGAAGTTGGTATAGCATTTAAAGAGGCAATTATTCCTTTATTGATGCCTATTATTATCCTGGGAGGTATATTGAGTGGGATTTTTACCCCGACTGAAGCAGCAGCAGTAGCAGTTTTATATGCATTATTAATTGGATTTTTTGTTTTTAAAAATTTACATTTAAAAGATATTCCTGAATTATTATATGAGATGGTAAAAAATAGTGGCTCGGTATTTATTATTCTTTCGGCTGCGGCAATACTTGGCTGGATACTGGCCAATGAACAGATTCCAGAATTAGTTGGTTCATTAATTTTAAGTATAAGCCAAAATAAATATATTGTTTTATTGATAATTAACCTTTTATTAATCATACTGGGAATGTTTATGGATATGACAGCAGCTCTAATTATCCTGGGACCAATCCTTCATCCTCTGGCTGTAAGTGTAGGTATACATCCACTTCATTTTGGAATAATTATGGTGGTAAATCTAAATATAGCATTGATGACACCACCGCTTGGGGCCTGTCTATTTGTAGCCTGTGGTATTTCTAAACTTTCTCTGGAAGAGATATCGAAGGAGATTTTCCCATTTATTCTTATCGAGTTTGCAGTTCTTTTATTGATAAGCTATGTACCAGCTATATCAATGTTTGTTCCTAAACTTTTAGGATTATATTAATATTCTAGAGTTTTTGTTTAAATGGCTTAAGCTGTAGGGGGTTTTAAAATGAAAGATAAAAAACAGACTTTAAAACAAATAATGGCCGGGTTTGATAAAAATGAACTTGTAAATATTTTAAGTGCTCTAATAAAAATACCCAGTCATAAAAAAGTTGAATGGCAGGAGAATAAATTGGCCTTATATATCTATGATTTACTGCTGGAAAATGATATTAATGAGGTAAAATTAGATTATATTGCAGAAAATAGACCAAATATTAAAGCAAAAATCAAAGGTAATGGAAAGGGCTCAAGTCTGATGTTAAATGCCCATCTTGATACAATTCCACCATATAATATGATTATCCCTCCTTATGAGCCAATTATTAAAAATGGATTTATACAGGGCCGTGGTGTCGTTGATATGAAAGGCTCAATGGCAGCCATGTTATTGGCGATGATACTTATTAAAAGATCAGGTATAAATTTAGCAGGTGAGCTCTCTTTTACAGGTGTTATAGATCAGGAGCAGAGATCTTTAGGGGCTGTAAAACTGGTTGAAGATAATTTTAATGCTGATTATGCTATAGTTGGTGAGGCCACGGATTTGACCATATGTCATGCTCATAAGGGTATGGAATGGATGAAGATTATTGTTAAGGGTAAGTCTGCCCATGGAAGCACACCTGAAAAAGGTGCTAATCCCATCTATCAAGCCTGCAGGATTGCAGAAGAAATTGATAAATTTAACCAGGACTTAAGGGAAAAAGATAATAAACTTCTTGGATATCCAACGATTAATGTTGGTGTTATACATGGGGGAAATGATCCCAACATAGTTCCTAATGTTGCCTACCTGGAAATAGATAGAAGATATACCCCTGATGAAAAGCTGGAAGATATTTATGAAGAGATACAGAGGATCATTACCCGTCTTAATACCATTAATCCTGATTTTGAAGTTGAACTTATTCCCATGGATGACAGGGTCTGTCCTTTGAAAAACATACCATTACTTATGGATACTGATAATAATTTGGTTTTTTCTTTATTGGATAATATAAAAAAATTTACTGATAGAGATGGAAAAACTAGTGCATTTAAAGGTTGGAGTGATGCTGCTTTATTTGCAAATAAATTGGGGATTACATCTGTGGTTTTCGGTCCGGGTTTGCCTCAAGATGCCCATGTAGTAGATGAAAGATTAAAAATTGATGATTTAATTGATGCTGCAAGAATATATTTAGCAACAATCATTGATATTTGTTATTAATTATTTAAAGAAAGAAGGTCTTAAAATGTATGATTTATTGATTAAAGATGGTTTGATTATTGATGGAACTGATAGCAGTCCATACCGGGCTAATATTGCCGTTAATGATGATAAAATAATAGAAATAGGCGATTTGCAGGGCGAAGAAGCTAGAGAAATAATAGATGCCAGAGGGAAAAATGTAAGTCCGGGTTTTATAGATATGCATTGCCATGACGAAATAGAGCTACTAAAACATTCAACAATTGAGCCCAAAATAAGACAGGGTGTTACAACTATTGTGAATGGAAATTGTGGGATGGGTTTTTATCCCCTGCTTGAAAAAAATAGAGAATTATTATTGGATTATAATGCCAAGCTCTTTTCTTTAGATGGTGTTGATGTGAACTGGCATAATTATGATGAATATAAAAAACAACTTAATAATAAAGGTATTAATATAAATGCTATAAGTTTAATGGCACATGGAGCATTGAGGATTGCTGTTCTTGGTTTTGAAGAGAGGAAAGCAGATGCACAGGAAATGGAAAGGATGAAAGATTTACTTAGAGAAGGGGTTGAGCAGGGTGTTTATGGTATGTCTTCCGGGCTTTTATATCCTCCGAGTTCTTATGCAGATAAAGAAGAAATTAAGGAATTATGCAGTGTGCTTGCTGAACATGATTTGATATATGCTACCCATATGCGAAATGAATCTGATAATATTTTGCATTCTATAAAAGAAAATATTGAAATTGCCAGAGAAACTGGTGTTTCAGTGGAGATATCCCACCTCAATGTTTCAGGAAAGGATAATTGGGGTAAATCCAGTAAAATTTTGAAGATGCTTAAAGAGGCCAGAGAATCAGGTCTGGATATTTCCTGTGATCAGTATCCCTATAAAGCGGGTAGTACATTTTTGACTGCCTGTTTACCTCAGTGGACTTTAAATCAGGGAGTGAATGTATTACTTGAAAAATTAAAGATGAATAAAAATGGGATTAAAGAAAAAATTAGAGCTGAAATCAAAGAAGGTATAGAGGGCTGGGATAATATTATTAAGTCTTCTGGTTGGGATAATATTGTAATTAATTCTGTAAAAAGCGAAAAAAACCAGGAGTTACTGGGTAAAAGTCTGGAAGAGATAACAAAAATATGGGATCTTGATTATTATGATACCCTATATAAGCTTTTGCTTGATGAAGAGGGGTATGTGACAATTTTAATATATAGTGTTTGTGAAGATGATTTATTTAATATTTTCAAAAATGATTTTACGATGATAGGTACAGATGGGATTAAGTTGGGAGGAAAACCTCATCCCAGATTATATGGCAGTTATCCTAAAATTATAAGTAAATTCATTAGAGAGAAAGGTCTTATATCTTTAGAAGAGGGAATAAAAAAAATGACTTCACTTCCTGCTAAAAAACTTGGATTAAAAGATAGGGGAGCTTTGAAAAAGGGATATTTTGCAGATATAGTTATTTTTGATTACCAGGAAATCGAAGACCTGGCGAGTTATCTTAAACCGCAAAGATTTCCTGCGGGGATTGAATGGGTTATTGTAAATGGGAAAGTGGCTTATGATGGGAATAAGTTAAGTTCTTTAAATTGTGGAAAGATATTATAATATAAAAATAATATGCAAAAAACTTGTAAATCCCCGCAAAGTAATTTTGCGGGGATTTTGAGGCTAACCCTGAGTAAATAGAAAAAATGAAAAAAATACTTGAAGAGAATATGAAAATATATTTTGCGGGGCATGCAAAATAATTTTGCGTTTTATTATTAATATAAAAAAATATTTTGTATTAATGATTATCTGAAGACTATAAAAGGCTATATTATGGGGAAATGAAGACAAAAAAAACATTTTCATATTAATTAAATTATGGCATGATTATTGCATTTTAATTAATATGAAAACAATAATATATTTAAATAAGGAGAGTTGATAAGATGATAATAGGTGTACCCAAAGAGATTAAAAACAATGAAAACAGGGTGGCAA
>CAZOON010000187.1:0-4055 GCA_964581445.1 uncultured Halanaerobiales bacterium
CTATGCTGCAGTTGCTGAAATTATTCTTTATCATCATGAATGGTGGAATGGTGAAGGTTACCCGAGGGGAATATCTGAGAAATCTATACCCTTATTATCCAGGATTATAAGTATTGTTGAAGCCTATGATGTCATGACACATAATCAAATTTATAAAAAGGCAATTACAAAATCTGACGCTATACAGGAATTAAAAGACTTTTCCGGTATTCAATTTGATCCCGATATAGTTAATATATTTATTAATAATGTTTTATCATAAGCTCCTATTATTGACATTATTAGATAAGATATGTATAATAGATATGAGCTTATGTTCATAATTGGGGGAATTAAAATGACCGAAGAGGCGAGAGGAATCATTAATGATTTAGTCGAAAAAACAGGGATTAGATTAACATCTCAAAGGGAAAAGATTATTCAGGTGTTTATCGAAAATAATGATAAACATCTTTCAGTAGATGATATATATGGTGTTGTTAAGGATGATGGTAATAATATTGGTATTGCTACTATTTATAGGACTATTTCCTTACTGGAAAAGATAGGCGCAGTACAAAAAAGGGATTTTGGTGGAGATTCTTCCATTTATGAATTTGTGTTTGAAGTCAATAAAAAAAATCATCACCATTTAATATGCAAAAAATGTGGTAAGGTAATAGAAGTTTCTGGTTTGTTACAAGAAGGCCTTGAAAAAAAACTTTTAGCAGAAGAGGGCTTCAAGTGTGTAGATTATTGTTTAAAGATATATGGATATTGTAATGAATGTAGAGAAAATTATAATATTGAGTAAGAGGTGTTATAGTGAATAAAGTATGTAGAATAAAATATTTTCCTATTTCATTTTTTTCTGTTATTTTGGGGATGGCAGGTTTAACAATTGTTTACCAGAGGGCAGAGAAATTTCTGGATTTTCCCTTTTATCTCAGCGATTTTTTAATATATCTAACACTGATGGTATTTATAATCATTACATTTATATATTTTATAAAAATTTTTAAATATCCCCTTGAGGTTAAAGACGAAATAGACCATCCGGTGAAATTAAGCTTTTTTCCTACATTTTCTATTAGTCTATTATTGCTGAGTATAGCTTTTTTACAAAAAAATATCCAGGTTTCAAAAATTTTCTGGTTTTCAGGTACAATTTTTCATACATACATAACCTTTAAAGTTATTGCGATTTGGATTGAACAGACAAAATTTAAAATACATCATATAAGTCCGGCCTGGTTTATTCCTATAGTTGGCAATATTATTATTCCAGTAGCCGGTGTAGTTCATGTCTCTATTGAGATTTCCTGGTTTTTTTATAGTATAGGTATTGTTTTTTGGCTTGTGCTTTTTACTATCTTTTTTTATCGTATTATTTTTCATCACCCGCTTCAGGAAAAATTGATACCGACTTTTTTTATTTTAATTGCCCCGGCGGCAGTAGGGTTTATTTCATATGTAAAACTAAATAATGAAGTAGATAATTTTGCTCGTGTTTTATATTATTTTGCTCTTTTTATGACCTTTTTACTTTTGTCCAGGTATAAGATGTTTTTCAAGATTAAGTTTTATTTATCCTGGTGGGCCTATTCATTCCCAATTGCCTCAATAACACTGGCGACAATATTATTTTATCATTTAAGTGAGTATATTATTTTTGCTATACTCTCATATATCTTTACTGGGTTTTTGACAATATTTATTTTATTAATAATATTTAAAACTATAAATGCTATAAGATATGAAGAAATATGTATAGAAGAATGATTTCATTATTGACTATATAAAAATAATTTGATATACTTAAAAAAAGAAAGTTGATATTGAAAATCATTTTCGTTTAGAATCTATAACTTAGTTCTTTATATCAAATTGATAATAATTATCAATTAAAAAGGAGTAAAATATAATATGAAATATACATTAAATCAATTAAAACAGGGAGAGAATGGTAAAATAATTGGTTTTGAAGGTGGTTTTGGATTAAAGGATAAGTTAGATGCTCTGGGATTAAGAGAAGGAACTTATATTACTAAGATAAGTGATGCTTTTATTGGGGGTCCAGTTACTATAAAAATAAATAATACAAAACTTGCTATAGGGAATGGAATGGCAGATAAAATAATAGTGGAGGTTGATATATAAATGAATGTTCTCTTGATGGGGAATCCAAATGTTGGTAAAAGTGTTTTTTTCTCACGTCTTACAGGTACCAGCATTACTTCTTCAAATTATCCGGGTACTACGGTTGAATTTACAGAAGGAAAGATGAAAAGGGAAGATGAAATAGTAAACATTATAGATGTACCTGGTACCTATACACTTAATCCCACAAATAAGGCTGAAGAAGTTGCAGTTGAGATGCTTGAGAAGGGTGATTTAATAGTAAATGTAGTAGATGCCACAAATCTGGAGCGGAATTTAAATCTTACCTTGCAGTTATTGGAGAAAGATATTCCCCTTATTGTTGCTCTTAATCTATGGGATGAGGCAGCACATAAGGGTATTGAGATTGATATTGAAAAATTGGAAGAACATCTTGGAGTGCCAGTAATTCCCACAGTTGCGACAAAGGGGACGGGCTTTAAGACATTAATTGATAAATTTGATTATAGAAAGATTAATAAAAGAGATTTTTGTAATGTTGATCAGCGCTGGGCTGAGATTGGAAATATAATTGAAGATGTGCAAAAAATAGAACATCGACATCATAGTTTAATGGATATTATGGAAGATATTACAATTAAGCCACTTAGTGGTTTGCCAATTTCGCTTTTAGTTTTATTTATTTCCTTTAAAATAATTCGCTTTATTGGTGAAGGTTTAATTGGCTATTTGACAGAACCTTTTTTTGATAAAATATATCGTCCTTTAATTATGAGTATTAGTGATTTCCTGGGTTCGGATGGCTTTGTTCATAATTTATTAATTGGGGAATTAATTAATGGAGAAATAGATTTTGGACAATCTTTTGGAATTTTATCAACAGGAATTTTTATTCCTTTAGCAGCAGTGTTGCCATATATTATAGCCTTTTATTTTATTTTAGGATTATTAGAAGATACAGGTTATCTTCCTCGTCTGGCTGTGCTTATGGATAATATCATGCATAAAGTTGGATTACATGGTTTTTCCATTATTCCCATGATTTTAGGATTGGGATGTAATGTGCCAGCAGCCCTGGCTGCCAGAACCCTGGAAAGTCGTAGAGAAAAATTCATTGCCAGCACATTAATGGCTATTGCTATTCCCTGTATGGCCCAGATTGCAATGATTATTGGTTTGCTTGCCCCATTTGGTAGTCAATATATAATATATGTGTTTTTACTACTGGCTATGGTATGGATTACAGTTGGTCTTATCCTTAATAAATTAATTCCAGGTTTTAGCTCTGATTTGCTTTTGGAGATACCTTCATTTCGTATACCCAGTTTTTTTACTGTATTAAAAAAACTATGGATGCGAATATCAGGCTTTTTGCGTGAGGCTATACCCTTTGTTTTGCTGGGAGTTTTTATTGTGAATTTACTTTATGCCCTGGGGGTATTTGAATTATTGACAATATATCTTGGGCCACTTCTAAATAAAATATTTGGTCTACCTAAAGAGGCAATTTCGGCTCTTATGATGGGCTTTTTGCGTAAAGATTTAGCTATGGGCTTACTTGCCCCTCTTGGTTTAAGTGCAAAACAACTTGTAGTAGCAAGTACTATACTTGCAATATATTTTCCCTGTGTTGCCACATTTGTTGTTCTCATCAGGGAATTGGGTATTATAGATATGTTAAAATCTGCTCTGGTAATGTTAAGTACAACTTTTATTGTGGGCTCATTTGTTAATTTTGCCTTTCATGATGGTGGTTTTTCCCTGGCAGGATGGATGGTAATAATTGGCTTTTTTATCATATTGAAGATTATTCCTGGTGTGAATGACAGGAAATTTTCCGAAGTAGAATATTAACACAGAACTTTAATATTAATAATATTTTCACATTGCAGGAAATTAAAAAATCATGTCTAATTGTATATAATACGAGAATATGTTCAAAACAATTTATTTAA
>CAZOON010000188.1:0-4040 GCA_964581445.1 uncultured Halanaerobiales bacterium
CTATTAAAAAAGGAGTTAAGAAAACAACAGGAAGAACTGGATTCAATGGCAAATGATCTCGGTTTTGATGATTTTGTTGACCCAGAATTAATGCTAGAGGTACTTGATTATTTACATGATGCAGCCGCTGCCGGGAAATTAGTCTGTGAATGTGGTAGTCATAATATAAATATTGAATTATTTTCTGATAGTCTTGAACTAAGCTGTAATAATTGTGGTGCTAAATTAAGTATATCTGCATCCAGTGAAAATGATTTAAAAAAGCTAAGGATGTCAGATGAAATTGTTTTAAAATATAATCCAGGAAATAAAAAGAAAGAAAAACCAAACTGGATGAATTCTAGATATAAGGAGGAATGAATAAATGAATTTAGTTCCAATGGCTGATTTATTAAATAAAGCTAATGATGAGGGTTATGCAGTAGGAGGATTCAATATTAATAACTTAGAATTTTTGCAGGCAATTATTGTCGGTGCAGAGGAAATGAATTCCCCCTTAATATTGCAAACAAGTGAAGGAGCAATAAAATATATTGGGATTGATTATGTAGTAGGTATGGTTACTGCCGCTACAAAAGATATAGATATACCTGTAGCCCTTCATCTTGATCATGGTGGAAGTTTTGAAAAAACAATGGAGTGTATAAAAAAAGGTTATTCTTCTGTAATGATTGATGGCTCCAGGCTTCCATTTGATGAAAATGTTGCTATGGTTAAAAAGGTTGTCGAAGCTGCTCATAGTGTAGGTGTAACTGTGGAGGCAGAGTTGGGTAAGATCGGAGCAGGGGAAGATACTTTTACTGATCCTGATGAGGCTGTTAAATTTGTGGAATTAAGCAATGTAGATGCTCTTGCTGTTGCAATTGGCACAGCTCATGGTGTTTATAAGGGTGAGCCAAATCTGGATTTTGATCGTCTTGAAGTAATTAATAGCAAGGTGGAAATACCTCTTGTACTTCATGGAGCTTCAGGTGTTTCTGATGATGATGTTATGAAAACAATATCTCTTGGTATAAATAAGGTTAATGTAAATACAGATTTCCAGCAGGCATTTACGGGAAAGGTCAGGGAATTATTGGATAATGATCCTGAATTATATGATCCTCGCAAATATTGTGGCCCTGGTAGAGAAGCAATTACTGAAAAAGTTAAAGAAAAGATTAAAGTTTTAGGTAGTGAAAACAAGGCTTAAGAATTAATATCAGGCTATACTGTAAAACCCGGTATACCCTTTTTATATTTCTTTCCTGTATTTATCTCTCCTATTTTTGCCCCACATAGATTATCCAAGAAATGAAAGGAGTTTATAATTGACACTACTCTGGGTAGAATTCTCTGTAATGGCTTTTTTAATTATTATATCAGGTACCTTTCTTTCTAAATTTGGTGATGTCATATCAGAAAGAACAGGAATTGGACAGGTTCTAATTGGTAGTGTACTGGTGGCATTGGCAACTTCTTTACCAGAGCTTGTTACAAGTATAACCGCTTCACTTGTAGAGGCCCCGGATATTGCTATTGGGAATGTTTTTGGAAGTAATACATTTAACCTGATGATACTGGGTTTAAGTGATTTATTGCATGGCCCAGGCCCTTTGATGTTAAGGGTTAGATATAGCCATATATTATCTGGATTACTGGGTATACTTTTATCAGCAATAGTTGTTTTTAGTATAATGGTTTCACATTTCACCAATATAAATCCAGGAATTTGGGGTATTGGGCTTGATAGTTATATCATTATTTTTACTTATATTATAGGGATGAGACTTATATATAGATATGAAAGGAAAAACCCACTTGATAAAGATTTTCAGGAAGAGGAGACAGGAGCAAGTTCAGAAATTTCTTTAAATATGGCAATTCCAGGATTTGCAATCAGTGCGGTTGTTATAATATTTGCCGGCATAAAGCTTTCTCTATTGGGAAATAATATAGCCTCTGTGACCGGAATAGACCAGAGTTTTATAGGGAGTATACTTATTGCGGCCGCAACGTCTTTGCCGGAATTGGTTGCCTCTATTTCAGCTATAAGGATAAATGCATATAACATGGCTATAGGTAATGTAATGGGAAGTAATATTTTTAATATGACAATAGTATTTTTTGCAGATTTATTTTATCGTGGAGGATATATACTTAGCTCAGTAAAAGTAGTCCATATAATAACTGCTATGGTAGGTTTGATTATGAGTGCAGTGGTATTAATTGGACTTTTCTATCGCTCCCGGAGAACCATATTTAATATTGGTTGGGATTCTATGTTTATTGGTATTATATATATTATTGGTGTGTTTTTTCTCTTTAAATTAGGTATTAATTTTTAATAATTTTTAATAATTTTTAATAATTTTTATTAGAAAGGTTGATTTTTTTGTTTAATATTAGTGAATTAGAGCGAAAGACAATAAGTGAGTTGCATAAATATGCTAAAGAATTAGAACTTTCAGGTTATACACAGATGAGGAAGAAGGATTTAATATTTTCTATACTTAAAAAGGGGACAGAGATGGGAGGAAATATATTTGCGGAAGGGGTACTGGAAATAATATCAAATGAAGGTTATGGTTTTTTGAGACCATCGAAATATACACCTTCAAGTGATGATATCTATATTTCTTCTTCTCAAATAAGGCGTTTTGATTTAAGAACAGGTGATGTTGTATCCGGTCAGGTCAGGGAGCCCAAGGATAATGAGCGTTATTTTGCTCTCCTTCGAATTGAAGCAGTGAATTATCAGGATCCTGAAAAGGCAAAAGATAGATCATATTTTGAAGATTTAACCCCTCTTTACCCCGAAGAGAGGATAGAACTGGAATACCATCCGCGAGAAATTTCTACACGATTGATAGACTTAATAGCACCAATTGGTAAGGGACAGCGTGGATTAATTGTTTCTCCACCAAAGGCAGGTAAAACAGTTTTACTAAAGAAAATTGCCAATAGTATTAATAATAACCATCCAGAGATAAAATTAATGATATTACTTATAGATGAAAGGCCAGAAGAAGTTACAGATATGAGAAGGTCAGTTGATGCAGAAGTTATCAGCTCAACATTTGATGAGCCACCGGAAAATCATCTGCAGGTGGCAGAGCTTGTATTGAAAAAAGCAAAGAGATTGGTTGAACATAGAAATGATGTTGTTGTTTTACTTGATAGTATAACAAGGATGGCCAGGGCTTCAAATGTTACAACTCCGCCAAGTGGAAGGACCCTATCCGGGGGGCTTGATCCTACATCTATGCATTTTCCCAAGCGTTTTTTTGGTGCTGCCAGAAATATTGAAGAAGGTGGAAGTCTAACCATCCTTGCTACAAGCCTTATTGAAACAGGTAGTCGGATGGATGATGTTATTTATGAAGAATTTAAGGGTACGGGTAATATGGAGCTCCATCTTGATAGAAAATTGGCAGAGCAACGATTGTTCCCTGCTATCGATATTCAAAAATCAGGGACCAGGAAGGAAGAATTATTATTAAGTGAAAACGAATTAAACACAATGTGGAAATTACGTAAAAAAATTGCCAATCTTAATTCTTCAGATATAATTGATACCTTTATCAAACAATTAAATAATACTAAAAGTAACAGGGAGTTACTCGCAGCATTAAAGGAAATAACAAAGTAAAATTATATTTGCATGAGATTTCCTCCTGTGTTATAATCTAATTACGTCAAAATTGAAGATTTAAGAGAGGTGAAACAAATGCAAAAAGCTATCCATCCAGAGGTGAAAGATACTACTGTCACCTGTGCATGTGGTGAAGTTTATCATACCAAATCTACAAAAGAAAATATGAGGGTTGAAGTTTGCTCTAAATGTCACCCTTTTTATACAGGTAAACAGCGTAAGGCTGCAAAAGGTGGCAGGGTTGAAAGATTTAATAAAAAATATGGACTTTCAGAAGAGTAGGAGGTCTTTACATTTTTTGTTAGCAGGGCTGATGCTCTGCTTTTTTTGGTGTCGAAAAAATTATTGCCTGAATTGCAGAGGTGATATCAGTGTATAAAATAAGTAATAGTGGCTGGATTGAAGT
>CAZOON010000189.1:0-4020 GCA_964581445.1 uncultured Halanaerobiales bacterium
TAATAGTGTATTCTTCTAGTGAGAAAAAAGATTCCCACAAAAGCTTGACAAAAACCCCTTGCTTTTTTAATTTGTAAAAAAGATATTATTATGATACACTAAATAATGAACAAATGACCACAATTGAATTCTTATACTATATTTTTAAGGAGACCTAGAATGATGAAAAATAATATTAAAGAAAATGTTAAAAAGATAATTGAAGACTTACCTCAGGGAGTTAAAATAGTAGCAGCTGCTAAAGGTAAGACCGGGTCACAGGTTTTAGAATCTGTTGAAGCTGGTATAAAGATTGTGGGCGAAAATTATATTAAAGATGCAAAAGATATTTATAATAAGATTAAAGGAAAAGCAGCATTACATTTTATTGGAATACCAGATAAAACAAAGCATGATTTATTGAGAAGAACGAATTTGATGATGTTTGATATGATAGAAACAGTTAATTCTTTTGAAATTGCAGAAGAAATCAATCAAAAATGTGCTCAGATTAATAAAATAATGCCTATTATGATTGAAATTAATAGTGGTGAGGAAAAGCAAAAAGCCGGGGTATTGCCTGAAAATACTATAGATATAGTAAAAAGAATATCTAAACTTAGTAATCTAAAGATAAAAGGTCTTATGACCATGGGATCTACCCCACATAATTCTATGGAAAATCCTGAAGACAGGAAGCGGGCCCGAGATTGTTTTAAAAAGACGAAGAAATTATTTGATGAAATAAAAAATTTAGATTTAGCAAATGTAGAAATGAAATATCTTTCAATGGGTATGAGCTATTCTTATAAAATTGCACTTGAAGAGGGTGCAAATATGCTTCGTATTGGAAGCAAAATTTATGGTAAAAGAAAATAAATAATATAAACACAGGGCGAGGTAGCCAAATTGGTTTTAAGGCAAGAGATTGCAAATCTCTAACTGTTGGTTCGAATCCAACCCTCGCCTCCAATTTTTACAATTGACAAAGCTATAAGTAATTTGTTATAATTATTACAAATAAAATATATTGGGTCGGAGAGAAGAGAAAGACCTATTTAATGAATGGAACATTGGTATATGTATACCTATGTCTTTCTATGCATTAAATAGGTTTTTTATTATTTTATATAAAAGGGATGATTAAAATATTATGAAGAAATTTATACTTGCTATTGATCAGGGTACAACCAGTACAAGAGCGTTTATTTACAATCACAAAGCAGAAATTATAGGAAAGGCAAATAAGGAATTTATGCAATATTATCCTCATCCAGGTTGGGTAGAACATGACGCAGTTGAAATCTGGAATACTACTTTAAGCGTTATTAATGAGGCAATAAAAAATGCGGGAATAAGAGTAAAAGACATTGAGGGTATAGGAATAAGCAATCAAAGAGAAACGACTGTTCTCTGGGATAAAAATACTGGAGAGCCCTGTTATAATGCTATTGTATGGCAATGCAGAAGGACTTCAGATATCTGCAAAAATTTAAAAGAGTCAGGTTTTGAAGATACATTTAAAAATAAAACAGGTCTACTGTTAGATCCTTATTTTTCTGGGACCAAAATAAAATGGATATTTGATAATATAAAAGGGGTAAGGGAAAAAGCTGTAAAAGGGGATCTTCTTTTTGGAACTATAGATTCCTGGCTTATCTGGAAACTAACTGCTGGTAAAGCTCATGTTACAGATTATACGAATGCCTCACGCACATTATTGTTTAATATACACGATTTAAAATGGGATAATGAATTATTAAAAATTCTTGACATACCTAAAAGCATATTACCTGAAGTTCATGCCAGTAGTGAAATATATGGTAGAACAGATGAAAAAGTATTTTTTGGCGAAAAAATACCTCTTGCTGGTATAGCGGGAGACCAGCAATCTGCAACATTTGCTCAGGGATGTTTTAAAAAAGGTATGACAAAGATTACTTATGGTACAGGGGCATTTATGTTAATGAATACTGGTGATAAAGCAGTTTCTTCTGAAAATGGTCTATTAACAACCATTGCCTGGGGAATTAATGGTGAAATTGCTTATGCACTTGAAGGTAGTATTTTTAATGCAGGTTCATCTGTAAAATGGTTAAGAGATGAACTAAAATTTATAGATGATGCAGCTGATTCAGAATATTTTGCCCTTAAAGTATCTGATACAAATGGTGTTTATGTGGTTCCAGCATTTACAGGTCTTGGAGCACCATACTGGAATCCAGAAGCCAGGGGTTTAATAATTGGTTTAACAAGGGGAAGCAGTAAAAATCATATTATAAGAGCAACTTTAGAATCTTTAGTTTACCAGAGTAAAGACCTACTATCTCTTATGATTGAGGATTCAGGAGTTGAATTAAAAGAGTTAAGGGTAGATGGAGGGGCAGCAGCCAATAATTTTGTTTTGCAATTTTTGGCTGATTTAACAAATACAAAGGTAGATAGACCTTCTGATTTAGAAACGACTATAGCTGGAGCTGCTTATCTTGCCGGTCTGGCAGTGGATTTTTGGGATAGCAAAGAGGAATTAATGAAAAACCGGAAGGATAAAATATTTAAAAATAATATGTCTGATAAAAAAATAAATGAACTATATAGTGGATGGAAAAAAGCAGTGGATACAGCATTGTTCTGGACTAAATAGAGGAGGACATAAAGTGAATACTGATGTTTTAATAATAGGTGGAGGAGTTGTAGGAACTGCTATAGCAAGAGAATTATCCCATTATAAACTTAATATAGTTTTAGTGGAAAAAAAGGCAGATGTAGCATGTGGTACCAGCAAAGCAAATTCAGGTATAATTCATGCAGGTTATAATGCTGATACAGCAACTCTAAAGGGATGGTTAAATGTTAAATCCAATCCCTTATTTGATGATATATGTGAGAAATTAAATGTACCATTTAAAAGAATAGGCTCTCTTGTTGTGGGTTTTAACAAAAATGATTTAAAAATAATAAAAGAAAAAGAATATAATGGGAAAAGCATGGGTCTTGAAGGTACAAAGATTATTAAAGGTAAGACTTTGTTTAAAATGGAGCCTGCTTTGAATAAGAAAGCCAGATATGCCCTTTATGCTCCTACTGCAGGGATTATATCCCCTTATGAATTAACAATAGCTTTTGCTGATAATGCAGTAATTAATGGAGTTAAAATTATGCTGAATACAGAGCTAAGGGATCTCATTCAAGAAGGAGCTTATCTTAGAGGGGTTAAAACTAATCGGGGTATAATAAAGGCAAGGGTTGTTATTAATGCAGCAGGAGTTTTTGCAGATGAAATCGCAAAAATGGCTAAAGATAAAATAAAAATACGTGCGAGAAAAGGAGAATATTTTCTCTATGATAAAGGTTATGGAGATCTGGCAAATCATATTTTATTCCCAGTGCCTGCTGATAATTCCAAGGGCATACTTGTAACTCCTACAGTCCACAATAATTTATTAATAGGTCCAAATTCATATTATAGTGATGATAAAAAAGACCTTAGTACCAGTAGAAATGGTTTAAAGGAAGTTTTAAAGGGAGCTAGAAGATTGCTTCCAAAATTGCCAGCTGATAATATTATTACTTCGTTTTCTGGCCTGAGGGCTACTGCAGAAAGCGAGGATTTTATTATTGGCTATTCTGAAAATATAAAAGGCTTAATTAATGTAGCAGGTATTCAATCTCCAGGTTTGAGTTCAGTTCCGGCCATAGCAAAAAAAGTAAAAGAATTGCTTATAGATTATATACAGAGGGAGCCGTTGGGCCTTAGTATAGAAGAAAATAATGATTTTCAGGAAGGTTTAAGTGAATATCCTCATTATTATAATTATAAAGATAAAAAAAATGAATGGGAAAAATTAGTAGAAAAAAACAGGGATTATGGAGAAGTAATCTGTCGCTGTGAAAGTGTTAGTAAAGGAGAAATAATTGATGCTATTCATAGACCGGTAAAGGCCAGGACAGTTGATGCTATAAAAAGAAGGACCAGGGCAAGAATAGGAAGCTGTCAGGGTGGATTTTGTGGACCCAGGGGTGTAGAATTAATTGCCAGTG
>CAZOON010000190.1:0-4012 GCA_964581445.1 uncultured Halanaerobiales bacterium
CACGTTAGAGAAAAAACCACAGTAAATCAAATAATGTGGTCTGTCATTTTGGCGCTGATTCCAGCAATTATGGATTCACTATATTATTTTAAGTTTAAGGCCTTTTCTATTATATTAGTAAGTGTTTTTGGTGCTGTAGCTACTGAATATATTTTTCTTAAGGTAAGAGGGAAAGATATTACAATTAATGATGGTAGTGCTGTGATTACTGGAATTTTACTGGCATTGACCCTGCCGCCAACAACTCCATTATGGACGGTATTGGTGGGAAGTGTAGTAGCAATTGGATTGGGTAAACAGGTTTTTGGAGGCCTGGGATATAATCCATTTAACCCAGCCCTTGTTGGCCGCGCCTTTTTAATGGCAGCTTATCCTGTATTGATGACTAACTGGGTATTGGATGGACAGACAACAGCAACTCCTCTTAATTTGATGAAGATGGAAGGTCTTGCAACTGCTAAGTGGGATTTATTTATTGGCCATGTGGGTGGATGCCTTGGTGAAACTTCTGCTCTGGCCTTATTACTTGGTGGAGCATATTTGATTTATAAAGGTTATATTAATTGGAGAATTCCTGCTGGTATGATTGGCTCTGTTTTTATTTTAACTTTTATTTTTGGAGCTGACCCTGTTTTTCATCTTTTTGCCGGCGGATTAATCCTTGGAGCTTTTTATATGGCTACAGATATGGTTACAACACCAGTTACAAAAAGAGGACGCTGGATTTTTGGCATTGGTGCCGGGTTGATTGTTGTAATAATTCGTCTCTGGGGTGGCTATCCAGAAGGAGTAATGTATTCAATTTTACTTATGAATACTACTGTACCATTATTAAACCGTTATACAAGACCCCGTAGTCTGGGAGAGGTGAAAAAAAATGGAAAATAGTACGAGCAGATTAATTCTGACATTAACAGTTATTGGCGTAATTTCTGCCCTGGTACTAACTTTTGTTTTTCAGTGGACTACGCCCCTTATTAATAAACATAAGGCCGTAGCTCAGGAAAAAGCCATTTTTTCAGTATTACCCGGGGCAGTTGAAATTAAAAAGCATGATAAAAATGGAAACACATTTTTTACCGGTTATGATAAATCAGGTTCAAAGGTAGGAATTGCAATGGTAACTGAAGGCGGTGGCTTTCAGGGTGTCATTAAATTGATGATAGGAACTGACCTTGATCAGGGTAAAATTTATGGGATTAAGATTCTGGAGCATCAGGAAACCCCTGGTCTGGGAGCAAGGATTACTGGTGAAGAATATAAGAGTAATTTTGTTGATAAGCCTTTTGGCAGCTATCAGGTAATAAAAAAATCCTCTTCAAATCCACTGGATATTGAAGCTATTGCCGGAGCCACTATTTCTTCTAAAAAAGTTACTAATATAGTGCAAAATGCTGTGCAGGAGATAGAGAAAGCGTTCGGGGGTGGTGAGTAATGAATCAAGTAATTAAAGATTTTAAAAATGGCCTCTGGCAGGAAAATCCTATTTTTAGATTGGTTATTGGTATGTGTCCAACACTTGCTGTTACCAATACTGCTACCAACGGTTTAGCTATGGGCCTGGCAACATCTTTTGTTTTAATTTCTTCAGAAATTGTAATATCTTTAATTAAGAAATTAATACCTACAAATGTAAGAATTCCAAGTTATATACTGGTTATTGCTACATTTGTTACCTTCACAGATTATTTTTTAAAGGCATTTTTTCCCTCAATTGCCAGTTCATTGAGTCTGTTTATACCTTTAATCGTTGTTAACTGTTTGATACTGGGAAGACAGGAAGCATTTGCTTCAAAAAATCCTGTTCATCGTTCATTTGCTGATGGTGTGGGTATGGGTATTGGTTTCACCTGGGCCCTGGTACTTCTTGGCTCTGTACGTGAATTATTAGGTATGGGTTCAATATTTGGTCTTCAGATTCTGGGTGAATGGTACCGACCAATGATTATAATGATTCTTCCTGCTGGTGCATTTATCAGTCTTGGAATTTTAGTTGGTATTATGAACCTTATTAGCAGGAAGGTGAATTAACTATGGAACAATTGACACAGTTAATCCTTATATTTGTTAGTACAGTTTTGATAAATAATTTTGTTTTAAGTAGATTTCTGGGTATTTGTCCCTTTCTTGGAGTTTCCAAACAGGTAGAGACTGCTTTTAGTATGGGTCTGGCAACAACATTTGTTATGACCCTGACAGCGGCTTCAACCTGGTTGATCAATACCTTTATTTTAGAGGCTTTAAATCTTCCTTTTTTACAATATGTTTCATTTATTATAGTTATTGCTTCTTTAGTGCAATTTGTTGAGATGTTTATTAAAAAGTCCAGTCCTGTTCTTTATAAAGCACTGGGTATTTTTCTACCTTTAATTACAACAAATTGTGCAATTTTAGGTCTGGCCTTATTAATACCACTTAATGGCTATAATTTTATTGAAAGCGTTATTTTTGGATTTGGGGCCGGGGTTGGTTTTACTATGGCGATTTCTCTAATGGCTGGTCTAAGGGAGACTCTTGAATTTGGAGATGTCCCGGATGCCTTAAAAGGTGTGCCAATTACTTTAATTATTGCTGGAATAATGGCCATGGCTTTTATGGGCTTTTCCGGCCTAATATCCGTGTGATAGCAATGGAGGTGAAATAATGGAAGCAGTATATATTTATTCAGTACTCAGTATGGGGGGCCTGGGAGCTTTATTGGCCGCTGGCCTGGGTTTTGCTGCTAAGACCTTTAAGGTTGAAAGAGATGAAAGGATAGATAAAATAGAAGAATTGCTGGCAGGTGCAAACTGTGGAGCCTGTGGCTATGCTGGCTGCAGTAGTTTTGCTGAAGCTGTAGTTAATGGTGAGGCAGAGCCTAATGGTTGTCCGGTTAGTGGAGATGAAGCTGCTGTGAAGATTGCAAAAATATTGGGAGTTGAAACTTCTTCCAGTGAAAAAAAGCTTGCCAGAGTTTTATGTAGTGGTGGGGTAAAAGAAACTACCAGGGACCTTGAATATCGTGGTATTGAAAGTTGTAAGGCAGCTAAACTTGTTAATGGTGGAGAAAAGTCCTGTCAATATGGCTGTCTGGGTCTGGGAGATTGTGAAGATGCCTGTCCATTTTCTGCTATTAAGATTAATGATAATGGTCTGCCAGAGGTAGATGATGAAAAATGTACCGGATGTGGAGAATGTGTTAATGCCTGCCCACAAAATATTATTACTCTGGCGCCTGAATCAAGTCAAACTCATATTAATTGTTCCTCACATGACCCGGGTAAAGATGTAAGAAAAATTTGTGAGCCAGGTTGTATTGGCTGTGGGCTTTGTGTTAAAACCTGTCCGGTGGATGCAATAATTTTAGAAAATAATCTTGCTGTTATAGATTATGAAAAATGTATTAATTGTGGTCTCTGTGCAGAGAAATGTCCTACAGGTAGTATTAATTTTACGGGAAAAAGAATTAAAGAGATTAAAATAACTGAGGATTGTGTTGGTTGTACCCTTTGTGCAAAAAAATGTCCTGTTGATGCTATAGAGGGTGAGCTTAAGAAAATACACGAGATTGATGAAGAAAAGTGTATTAAATGCGGTCTCTGTTATGAAACCTGTAAAGTTGATGCAATTATGCTTGTTTATGAGGATTAATTTTATTGACATATTTAATAAGAGAAAAATTAGATATTATATGGCAAATATTATTATATGAAATTAACTGGTCTCTTATGACCGGTTTTTTTCATTGTCTTGAAATAAATGTCATAATTTAGAGGATTATTAGTTGAAATCTAGAACTTATAAATAAATCTTAAGATAATGTAGCACAGATATCAAGGATGGTGTAGGTTTATGAATAAAATACTTATTGTAGATGATTCTGGTTTAAGTAGATTGAAAACAAAAAAAATCCTTATAGACAGCGGTTATAATGTTAGTGAAGCAGTTAATCAGCAACAGGTACGCTCTAATACTTTTTCTGCTGATTATCAATTAAGGGATATGGACCTAGTATTACTTGATTATTATCTGC
>CAZOON010000191.1:0-3997 GCA_964581445.1 uncultured Halanaerobiales bacterium
AAATTTCCAGAGGGTAAATAAAATTACTATAGACGGAATTGTTGGGAAAAATACCTATAAATTATTTCCTAAAGAATCGTTATATAGTAGGATGAGTTACTCAAGGGAAGATATAATATTATTGGCGAGAATAATAAATGGAGAAGCAAGAGGGGAAAATTTCAAAGGAAAAACTGCTGTGGGAGCAGTTATTTTAAACAGGGTAAAATCAAATAAATTTCCTGATACTATAAGAGAAGTTATTTTGCAGAAGGGGCAATTTTCCAGTTTAATAGATGGACAGGCTAATCTTTATCCGGTCAAGTCGTCTATTGCTGCAGCAAGAGCAGCTTTAATAGGATATGACCCTACATTTGGAGCACTGTTTTTTTATAATCCAGTAGTGGCTACAAACAAAGAGTGGATTGAGACAAGACCTGTAATTAAAAAAATTGGAGACCACATTTTCGCGAGGTAAAATTAGCACCCAATGGGTGCTAATTTTATGTATTTTATTTTCCAGCCGATAAATCCTGCATTTTGTCCAGACAATTCTGGCAAATGATCCTACCACTGAATTCAACAGTGTCATCTGCATTACCACAGAATATACAAGCAGGTTCGTATTTTTTTAATACGATTTTATCTTCATCAACGAATATTTCCATAGGGTCTTTTTTATCGATGCTCATAGTTTTTCTTAGTTCGATAGGAATAACCATTCTGCCTAAATCGTCAATTTTTCTAACAATACCTGTAGATTTCATTGAATTAGCTCCTTCCTTAACAAATTTCGACAATATTTCTATAATTATTATATTATTTATTAAATATTGAGTCAATACCTTTTAGTAACTTTTTTAAGTAATATTTGTTTTTATTTAAAAATTTTTGTATAAAGAGGTGGTAAATGGATGGATAATGAAATGAAAAAGTATGAAAACAAATTGAGTACAAATGGTTATAAATTAACATTACAGAGAAGAGATATTATATCTGTTTTATTAGAAAATAAAGACAAACATTTTAGTGCAGATGAATTATTTACTGAGGTAAAAAAAATAAATAAAGATGTAGGGCTTGCAACTATATACCGTAGTTTAGAATTATTCTGTAAACTTAGAATAACCCGACAACTTGATTTTGATAGCCCCTATAAATATTATGAAATTAAGATTGAAGGGGATCATCATCATCATTTTATTTGTGTAGAATGCGGAAAAATTATTGAATTTGATGATAAAATGATGGGTAAATTTGAAAAAAGCCTGGAAAAGGAATATAATTTTAAGATACTTGACCATAGGATTAAATTTTATGGACTCTGTAATGAATGTGAGAAAAAACTTAAAGGGGATTAAATTTTTATTAATGCAAGGGTGGTGTTAGTAATGGAAGAATTACAGAAATGTTTAAAAGATTTAACTGTTTTCTCGCGTCTTGGGGGTAAAGAACTTGAGTTGATATGTGAAAGGGCATATGAAAAGTTTTTTCAAAAGGGTGAGATTATTTTTTTTGAAAATGATAATATAAAAAGATTATATCTGTTAATAAATGGGAATGTTAAATTGTCTATGTTATCTCCTGAAGGCAAGGAAAAGGTATTAACTATATTGCAGGAGGGTGATATTTTTGGGGAAATTTCACTTTTTGATCAGGATCCTCATCCCATGACTGCTGAAGTTATTGAAGATTCAAGATTATTAGTATTACCCTGGGAACATCTGGAGCAAATAATAATGCAAAGACCTTCTCTGGCTATAAAAATAATTGAGGCCCTGGCTAAAAAAACACGTTTACTTACAAGCCAGGTAAGGGAACTCGTTTTTCAAGATGCAAGAGGTAGGCTGGCAAGTCTATTGTGTAGATTTTCCAGAGATTTTGGTGTTAAAATAAATGGTGGTCGTATGATAGATATTGTACTTACCCATCAAGAAATTGCAAATTTATTGGGCTCATCAAGGGTAACTGTGACGAAATTGCTAAATGAATTTATAGATGAAGAAGTTTTAAAACTTTATAAGAGAAAGATTGTAATTGTTGATGAAAAATCCCTTGGCGAAAAAATGCACACTTTTATTTAGAATATGAAAGGATGAAACTTATGATTGACAGTAGTACTAAATTTTTAGGTCTAATTGCTAATCCAATAAAGCATTCACTTTCACCCAAATTACATAATTATGTAATAGAAAAGAAGAATTTAAACTATATTTATCTTCCTTTACAGTTAAATAATGATAGATTTGAAGATGGCATAAAGGCATTAAGGGCCTATAATTTTAGGGGAATAAATGTGTCAATACCTTATAAAAAAAAGATTATCGAATATTTGGATTATTTAGATCCAATTGCTCAAAAGATTGGGGCAGTAAATACAGTATTAGTAGAAAATGATAAATTGAAAGGATACAATACTGATGCTGCAGGTTTTAAAAGGATGCTTGAAGAAGATGGCAATTTAAGAATAAAAAATAATATAGCTATTATTGTTGGAGCAGGTGGGGCAGCACGGGCTGTTGCAACAGTTTTTGCAGAAAATAGTGTAAAGAAACTTTATATAATAAATAGAAGTTTAGACAGGACAGAGGTTTTATCAAATTATTTAAAAATAGAATTTCCCCGGATTCAAATTGAAAATTTAAATTTAAAATATTTAGCTTATAAAAATATTTTTAAAGATGCCAGTGTACTTGTAGATACCACACCAGTTGGAACTTATCCTGATATTGATGTTGCACCGGTGATAAGGCCTGATGTTTTACATGAAAATTTACTTGTAATAGATTTAGTATATAATCCCCAGAAGACTACTTTATTAAAGGCGGCTGATAAGGCAGGGGCCAGTTTTTTAAATGGATTTAGTATGTTAAAATATCAAGCTGCAGAATCTTTTAAAATCTGGACAGGATATAAAATTGACCCTGCTATCTGGAATGGGCTTTTTTAATAAAAGTGTATTATTGTTAAAAAAAAATAAAAAAATTAAATTTTATGCAGGAATTGTAAAAAAAATGTAGAATAAATATTATAATAAATAGAAAATATTGTAAAATAATATAAAAAATGGTGATGATTTATATGTTTGAGAGGGGTTTTGTTTTAATTGAGCTTATAATGGCATTAACTTTGATGGGTCTTTTATTTACTACAGTTACTCCTGTTTTTAGTTTTTTAAATAATTCAGAACTAAATGCTGCTATTGATGAAATTGTATTTACTTTAAGATGGGCACGCACAAAAGCTATAATTGATAATAAGGATTATTATTTTAGGATTTATCGCAGTGATAATATATATAAAGTAGATAATGACAGAGATAATGATTTTATTATTTATTATAAAAATGAGGAAGATCAGGAGATAATTATTAAAGAAGGTGAATTTTCAGGTGAATTAAAACTCTACAAGAATTTAAATCCTAAATTAATTATGTCCGATTATTATGACCGTTTAAAATTTAAGCCTGAAGGGACGGCAAGTAATGGAACTATCGGTCTTAAAAACAATAATGAGATAATGAAACAAGTTGTAGTTAGCCAATTAGGGAGGGTCAGGATTGAAGAATAACCATGGATTTACCTTGATTGAAGTAATGTTATCATTAATCCTGATTACCATAATAGCTAGTTCTTTTTTTGCCCTGATAGGTACTGTCTTTAAGGCTAATCATACAATTTACTATAAAGATTTAGCAATTAATTGGGCCCAGACGGTGATGGAATATTTCTATAGAAAAAATTATATACTTTCTTCTGCTTGCTATAGTTACCAGGATTTTGAAGAGCTTAATAATGTACTTGATAACAAATTATCTCAGGTCCTTCAGGATACCATTATTACTATAAATAAATATAATGATATTGATGGACTCTTTGAACTAAATATTACAGTAGAATGGTTGGATGGATTAGATATAAAGGAATATAAACTTTCATCGTTCAAATATAATAAATAAAAGGTGTTAATATGAATCTTATTAATAAAGAGAGTGGTTATTTAATAATTGAGGTTTTAT
>CAZOON010000192.1:0-3985 GCA_964581445.1 uncultured Halanaerobiales bacterium
TGGTGAATTATCACTTATTGATCCCTGGATTAAAGAAGGTAAATTACCGGTATTAAAAAGAATTAGAGAAAATGGTATAAATGGTCTTTTGCGAAGTACAATTCCGCCTATCACAGGTGCTGCCTGGTCCACATTTCAGACCGGTACTAATCCTGGTAAACATGGAGCCTTTAATTGGTTTAAAAGGATGAAAAATCAATACAGAGCTAGACCTGTTAATTCAAGAGATATAATGGAGCCCAGTTTATGGCAGATACTGGGGCAACAGGGCAAAAACTCCGGAGTTATCGGAGTGCCTGTGACCTATCCGCTTAAACCTATTAAAGGATTTATGATACCAGGACTTCTTACTCCTGTAAATGCAGAAAAACAGAGTTACCCCGGGGATTTAATTGATGAAATAAGAAAGATTGTGCCTGATTATAAGTTTTCACCAAAGGAGTGGACCCGGGGTTATGAGCCAGTTGAATGGGTAAAAGAATTAATAAATGATGTAAAAAATAAGGCCCAGGTGAGCACATATCTAATGAAAAAAAAGGCCTGGGATTTTATGATGGTTCATTTTATGGAATCAGACCAGGTACAACATTTTATGTGGGATAAGATGGAAGATGATAGTGACTGGAATCCAGTTTTAGAAGTATATCAGGAGATTGACAGAGCTATTGGAAAAATACATGAAGAAATGGATGAAGATGATAATTTGATTATTATGTCAGATCATGGATTTGGTCCACTGAGATATAATTTTCATATTGATACCTGGTTATTAAAAGAGGGATATATAAAACTTAAGAATAATCTTAGCACCTGGCTTAAAAAATTATTGTTTAATATGGGATTTACCAAAGAATCACTATATCCTATTGGAGAATATATCTATCCATATTTAAGAAAGATTAATTTTATACAAACGGTGCTTGACCTGGCCAGTAATCCCTGGCTAGAAAGGTTATTTATTTCAAGTCAGAATGTAAACTGGGAAAAGAGTCTGGCCTATTCTCACAGTGAAATCGGTCATATATATTTGAATATTAAGGGGCGTGAGCCTAAGGGTGCTGTTGATCCTATTGATGTGCCAAAAATTAGAGATGAGTTAATAGTAAAACTGAGTAAACTTAAAAATTCCTTTACAGGTAAAACGATTAGTAGCAATATCTATAAAGGTGAGGAAATATATCATGGTACAATGACAGGAGAATCACCTGATATTGTTTTTATCCCTGATGATATGGAGATACTCGGCAAGGGTGCCTATGAATTTTTGGCAAATAAAGTAGTGAGTAAATCTAATTCTCAATCAGGTCATCACCGTATGGATGGGATATTGTTTGCTACAGGTCCCGATATTGAAAAAGGAAAAGAGATCAGTGGAGCTCATATTATGGATATAGCACCTACTGTACTATATTTACTGGGTTTACCTGTAATGGAGCATATGGATGGCAAAGTACTTGATGATATTTTTAATGAGGATTATTTAAGTGAGAATGAAAAAAGTTATACAAATAAAGAAGAGCTGGGTATTGTTATGGAGAAGGAAGAAAATGAAGATGAAAATGATGAAGAAATGAGAAAAAGATTAAAAGGCCTGGGTTATGTTTCTTAAAAAATGGATAATAATGAATATTTTTGAGTAGGGGTAAACCGTTTCAGTTTACCCCTTTTGAAATTATTGGCGTTGATTATTTTTTTTCGTATTATATTGAGGCTCCTGTTTTTCTATATAATTTGCTCTGCTGTTTACATCACTCAATATTTGTTCAAGTTGTTGGGCACTATTTGTATACAATTGTTGTGCTTCTTTATCCTGTGTTTCCATGGCAAAGGCCTCCATATCAGCCTTTGCACTTCTGAGGGAAGCAAGTGTTTGATGAACTTTGTTACCTACTGTCAAGCAATCACCTCCTTTCGGCATTAATTATAATATCCATACTGCATTATTTTATCAGGGGAATTTTTTACAAAAATATTTAATGAGGATGTGTTAATGATGAAGATAATGTTAAGCAGGGATTTAAAAGAAGAATATATGGAAAAAATAAGGAAAATAATGCCTGGATATGAATTAATTAAGGCCTTAGATGTGGATAGTCAGGAGAGAGAAATAATAGATAGTGATATTCTTATTAGTTTTCCTACAGATATTGATGTTGAGATAATTAAAAAGGCAAATAATTTAAAGTGGCTCCACTCCTGGAGTGCTGGAGTAGATATGTTTACTGCACCTGAAATAATTACATTTCTAATTGAAAATGATATTAAGTTGACGACAAGTAGTGGCATACATGGCAATATAATTGATGAGCAGACCCTGGGTTTAATGATAAGTTTTAGCAGAAGAGCCACTTCCCCAGGATTCTGTGCTTTATCGTCTGGATAATGTTTTAATAACACCACATACAGCCGGTATTTTCCCGGATTATAATAAAAAGGCAATGGAGGTACTCCTTGATAATTTAATCAGATATACAGAAGGCCGGGAGCTAAAAAATCTGGTTGATTATAACCAGGGATATTAAAAAATATTCTTGCATTGTGCATTGTTTCATTGTATAATTTTTTTAGGAGATGATGATAATGCAAAATAAAAGTCGCCTAGCTTCTATTACTAGTAAGAGGCAAATAACTATACCTAAAGATTTTTTTGATGAACTTAATTTAAGACCTGGAAAAATTAAATGTTATGTAGACAATGGAAAAATAATTCTTGATCCTTTAAAGGAGAATAATTTTTGGGATTTTTCCAGTGAGATATTATGTGATTTAATAGAGAAAGGTTATGAAGATAAGAAATTATTAGATAAGTTTAATGAAGAAAAAAAACAGGTAAAAAAATCAATTTCATTAATGTTAGAAGAGGCAAAAGAAGAGATTAAAAAAGGAAATTATAGAAGTTCAGAAAGTATATTTAAAGAAATCCTAGAAGAAGAGTGATTGTTTTGTACAGAGCGGTTTTTACCTCAAAAGCTGAAAAACAACTTAAAAAATTAACAAAAAAAAATAAACCTCTTGTAAATGAATTTGAAAAACAAATAAAAAAAATATGCAAAAATCCAAAAATAGGTTATGTAAAACTAGGAGATCTTAATGGAGTTTGGGGATATGGATTTATTAAAAATCGAACTTCATATAGGATAGCATATATAATTTCCAATGATGAATTAATAATATTTATAATTGGAGTTGGAACAAGAGAAAATTTTTGGAGAGATTTAAAACAATTTAAAAAATAAACCAATCTCTCCATTCATTATATGGAAAATCATTTCCCAGTATTTTTCTTAATTCTTTGTGGTCTTTAGGTTCCTGTATAAAAATTTCGTTTGCTCTTTTTCTACCAACACCGGGGATATAAGTCAGCTGATCTACGCTGGCTTTTTTTATTTTAAATGGCCAGGGCAGGGCAGTGATGGAGCGGTAACCATGGTCTATGACCCTGGCATCAATAAAGCAGTTTATTTTGAAATCTCCGGGTATTCCAATCAGGATTGGATAGGTGCCAGGCTGCCTTCCATAGGAAACTTTCCCTTTTTTCTTTTCAATGAGGATATTTTTCATAATGGTACCTGCAGGGAATACTCTCTGTAACATTGGCCTATTAATATTTTCATTTATTTTCTCTTTATATTCTTCAAAGGAATTTTGATCTACAGGGATATCAGGATATGAGTCCAGTGTGACAACTTTTCGGATATTTATCCTCCTTAGCATCAAACCAGCCGTAAATACTTTTTCCAAAAAATTATAATTATATTCCATTGTTTCAGCTCTTTCTCCAATTAAACCATGAAGAAGATTAATCCCGGGTAATAGGCGTGGTATTCCTTCACTGCGTATCCCGCCGATTTCATTCATTATTTCAATGGCCCTAAAAGTTATATCTGCATCTGTCTCGATATTATTTTTTTTAAGTACAAGTGGGTCAGCAGATTCCAATCCAAAGGCTGCAATATCACCTGCTGTATTATATTTAACTATGGTT
>CAZOON010000193.1:0-3955 GCA_964581445.1 uncultured Halanaerobiales bacterium
CTGTGGCTGGAATATTAATTCTTTTGTTTTTGTAGTCACTTTTGCTATTGTTGTTACCTTTCTGGCCAGTTTTTTCCCGGCATTATGGGCTGCCAGGAAAGACCCGGTAAAATCTATATATCATCGTTAAGCAGGAGGAAATATTATGAGATATATCTTGAGACTTGCAATAAAAAACTTATCAAGAAATAGATTGAGGACACTGGTCTCTATTACTGCTATTGCCATATCTGTTATGGTGGTTGTGTTTGCCCGGGGTTTAATAAGCGGAATGCTGGATTCCAGTTTTTCTCTAAATGTTCAATATGATTCAGGTCATATAAAAATAATTGATCAGACTTATAAACAGAAAAAAAGGCTTTTATCATTAAATTATACCGTTGATGGTTTTAATGGGGAAGGTCTGGGTGCGATGATTTCAGAGCTAGAAGGACTTGATGGCATAAAAATGGCTGTACCCAGGATTAAATTTGGGGCTGCGGCCAGTGATAATAATGAATTGGAAGGCATGATGGGCTGGGGGGTTGATCCCCTTAAAGAATTAAGATTTACTGATATTGATAAAAATATCAGTGAAGGTAGAATGATAGAATCAGGCAAGAAAGAGGTAATTATGGGTACGGCTTTATTGAATAAACTGGGTAAAAAAGTTGGGGATAAGATTACCCTGATATATAATACGGCCTTTAATTCCTTTAAAGGTACTACCTTTAAGATTGTAGGCAGTTTTGATACAGGTCTGGCCCTCTTGAATGAAAGGGTATTCTACCTGCCTATAAAGCAGGCCCAGAGGATGCTCTATATGGATGAGCAGGCCACAGAGTTATTACTTATAACACCTGGTTTAGCTCAAGTGGATGATATATATCCTGGAGTAAAAGAATTATTTGTGCAAAAAGGGGCAAATGAAAAATATTCTGTATTATCCTGGGATAAAAGCAGTTCTTTTGTAGCCATGATGAAAATGGCTATGAATATCTATAATATCATCTATATCTTTTTAATACTTCTGGCTTCATTTGTGGTTATTAATACCATGATTATGATTATAAAAGAGAGGACACATGAAATAGGTATGATGGCTGCCCTGGGCCTGGCCCGGAGAGATATATTAAACCTTTTCCTGATTGAAGGGAGCACCATCGGTGTAATCGGTAGTTTTTTCGGGGCAATTGCAGGAGGTATATTATCTGCTTCTCTTTCTCGGGTAGGTCTTGATTATACAGAGGCCTTTAGCGGGGTAGGAGATGAACTTTTGATGGACCCTGTTATCTATCCTGTGTTTTCCTATAAACACATGCTCTTTGCCTTTATTCTGGGTTCTATTGTTACGGCCTTAAGTGTTATCTATCCTGCCAGGAAAGCGTCCAGGATGGAGCCCAATGATGCCCTGCGGGATGCCTAAATAAATTTTAATTAATAATAAAAAAGAGGGGGATTAAAATGAAAAAAATAATTATCTTTAGTTTAATAATTACATTGTTTGTATCAGGAACAGCCCTGGCCCTGACAGCAGAAGAAATTATAAATAAACGAGATGATAATGAATATGTTATTTCAGCAAGAGTAGAATCTGAGATGATTGTTAAAAATGGAGACAGGGAAATGACAAAAATAATGGTCTCCATTTCAGATGGGGAGAATGCCTTTATCACTTTTACAAATCCACGTGACCGGGGAACAAAATTTCTTAAAAAAGATGATGAATTATACATGTTTTTCCCTGATGCAGAAGATATAGTCCAACTTTCCGGTCATACTTTAAACCAGGGTATGATGGGGAGTGACTATTCCTATCGTGATATGATGGAATCAGATAAACTGACAGACCTTTATAATTTCGAGATAATCGGGGAAGAGGAATATGAAGGACGTTTGTGTTATAAGCTTGAAGGAACCCCTGCAGAAGGTGCAGAGGTCAGTTATTACAGAAGGCTTGTCTGGGTGGATAAGGAACGTTTTACCGGTTTGAAAGAAGAGCTTTATGCTCAGAGTGGAAGGCTTTTAAAAGATACAAGAGTATTAAAGGTAGAAGAGATAGAAGGACGCTGGATTCCTATGGAATCAATAATGGAAAACAAGTTAAGGAAAAATACTGAAACAAGATTAATTATAAATGAGATTGAATTTAATCCAGATATACCAGAAGGCACATTTTCTATCAGAAATTTAAAATAATATTTTAAACAAAAGGGGTTGTTAGAATGAGGAGTAAAATAAAATACCTTCTTATCTTTCTATCCATATTATTACTAACAATAAGTGGCATGGCCTCAGCACTTGACATAGGAGGTGAGATGAAGACTACTTTTCAGGGTATTTTTCAGGAAGATAAAAAGATGAAAAGCAATCTTCAGGAGACATTGAATCTTGAATTATTTCTCCCTTCTTCAGCAAGTACTGAAGCACGTTTTGAGCTTGATATGATTTTTAAATCTCATGATTTGGCTACAGGGGAAAAGTCTGTGCTGGATACGGCCATCAAAAAAATGTATCTGAGGAGTAGTTTTGAAAACTTTGATTTAACAGCAGGGAGGCAGCCTGTATCCTGGTCCTATGGGGCCATGTTAAACCCGGTGGATTATAATCTGGGTGCAGTGGTGATGGATGAGGCAGGTAGTAGTAAATTTATTAATGCTATTGAGGCTTATGTTCCCTTTAACTGGAATTCAGGCCTTGCTATTCTGGCTTCTTTTCCTGAAAACTCTGATGATATTAAATGGGGTTTAAGGGGCAGGACTGGTTATAAAGGATATGACCTTACACTTAACTATGTTCAGGAAGTTCAAAGAGATATTATGGGACTTACAGTGCCTGCTTTTAAAAGAATAGGAGCAAATGCCAAGGGTGACCTTGGAGTATTTGGCGTTTATGGGGCCCTGGCTTATGTATATGAAAATGAGCTGGAAGATGGCAGTTTTCTTTATCAAATAGGTGCTGATTATAGCTACTCCTTTCTTAATGGAAGCAAATTTCTTTGCCAGCTTGAATATTTGAACCTGGAGGGAGATAAGGTTATTAATGGTATTTTTGGCCTGCCAGCGGGAATACTTCCAGTAGGAGATAAACTTGAACTTTTAGCAGCAAACATTAATTATACCATTGATGATTTTTCCAGCATTGGTTTGCTACTTGCCACTGCTCCAGAGGATGGTAGTCTGATGATTTTACCCCGTTATAGTAATATGTTGGGTAATGGGCTCAGCTTCAATCTTGATTTTGGCATTAACCAGGGTGAGGCAGATAGTCTTTTCGGATTCCTGGCAGATCAGTCTCAAGCAGAGCTGGTCATGAATAGCAGTATAAGCTATCCCTTTTAATTAGTATTTGTTAAATATTCCTTAATATATTATAATAAAATAGAAGAATGTCTAAAAAGGTTATATTTATATATACTTGAAAAAGGTGATAGTTTATATGGATGAGATTCAAATGGGGAATAAAAAGAGATTATTGATGTATAAAAAGATAAATGGCTCTAATGAAAAAAAAGATGATAAAAAAAATAGGTGCAGGGTGATTGCTGTTGCCAGTGGAAAAGGTGGGGTTGGAAAAAGTAATATCTCCCTTAATCTGGCCATAAAACTACAGCAAAAAGGCAATAAAATTCTTCTGATTGATGCCGATATGGGGATGGCTAATATTGATGTCTTAATCGGGAAAAAGACAGAATACAATCTGGGGGATGTAATTAATGGTTCTAAAAACATTAAAGATGTATTAATACAGGGCCCTTCAGGACTGCAAATTTTGCCTGGAAGTGCTGGTACTGATAATTTTCTGGATATTACTACAGCTGCGATTGAGAGATTACTTAACCTTTCAGCTCGCCTGGAAAATAATTATGATCTCATATTGATTGATGTCGGAGCTGGTGCCCATAGTGATAGAAGTAAAAGTCTGCTAGCAAACCTCGTGGGCTTGCCCCGAGGAAAGAGCAGACGGTTTTGAATTT
>CAZOON010000194.1:0-3946 GCA_964581445.1 uncultured Halanaerobiales bacterium
TTGCCTTTAGATATTGCTCTGGGGGTAGGGGGTATTCCCAGGGGAAGAATAATCGAAATTTATGGTAACGAATCTTCTGGAAAAACAACACTTTCTTTGCATATTATAGCTGAAGCACAAAAAAGAGATGGTATTGCTGCTTTTATAGATGCAGAGCATGCGCTTGATCCTAAATATGCCGAAAATCTAGGTGTTAATATTGATAATTTACTTATATCTCAACCAAATAATGGCGAAGAAGCTCTGGAAATTGCTGAGGCACTTGTAAGAAGTAATGCTGTTGATATTGTGGTTATAGATTCTGTTGCTGCCCTGGTGCCGAGGGCAGAACTAGAAGGAGAAATGGGTGACACACATGTAGGCTTACAGGCTAGATTGATGTCTCAGGCTATGAGAAAACTCTCTGGTGCAATAAGTAAATCTAAGACAGCCTGTGTATTTATTAATCAAATTAGAGAAAAAGTAGGGGTTATGTTTGGTAATCCAGAAACTACTCCAGGTGGAAGGGCTTTGAAGTTTTATTCATCTGTGAGAATTGAGATTAGAAGATCTCAAACTATAAAAGATGGTGATCAGATAATTGGCTCACATGCCAGGGTAAAGGTTGTAAAAAATAAGGTAGCAGCCCCATTTAAAAAGGCTGAATTTGATATTATGTATGGTACTGGAATTTCTCGTTATGGTTGCGCACTTGATATGGGGGTTGATATGGGTGTGATTGATAGAGCTGGATCATGGTATTCATATGGTGATGAGAGGCTTGGACAGGGAAGAGAAAATGCAAAAGATTTTCTTAAGGAAAATATAGATATTACTAATAATGTTGAAGATAAAATTAAAGAATTGGTTGGCTTAAATGAAGAAGACGAAGACGAAGATGAAAATGAAGATAATACAGGAAATTAAAAACTATGTTTTTAATTTTTTATCCTATAGAGAGTATAGTAAATATGAACTTGAACAAAGATTGAAGAAAAAAGGATATGAAATTAATAATATTTATAGTGTGCTTGATAGATTAGAATCTCTTAATTATATTAATGATGAAAGATTTGCTGAAAAGTGGATTAAAGATCGTTTGAATTTAAAACCCAGGGGTAAAAACTTAATTAGAAAAGAACTAAAAGAAAAAGGTATAAATAAAAAAATAATTGATAAATTAATTAATATATATATATCTGAAAATGTTGAGAGAAAAATGGCGCTTAAACTTGCAAAAAAATGGTTAGAAAAAAAAGAATATAAAAAAAATATAGATAAAATAAAGTTGCAGAGATATTTGTATGGAAAAGGTTTCAATCGTTATATAATATATAATGTAATGGATATTCTTTCTGATAAGTATAATTTCCAAAACTCTGATTATTAATAGAATAAGAGGACTGTAATCTCTTATTAGATATCTTGACAGTAGGCAATAAAAGAGATAAAATGTTAACAGGTAATTTATTGACAGTTTAATAGGATTGGAGGTGAATAAAATTAATGGAGGTGTACTTTATGTAATAATCACCCTGTTTATAGGTTTATTAATTGGTTATTATATCCGTAAATATATAGCTGAAGCCCGGATCCAATCTGCAGAAGAAGAAGCAAAAAAAATAATTGATGATGCAAAACGAGAAGGCGAATCTAAAAAAAGAGAATTAATTTTAGAGGCAAAAGAAGAAGCCCATAATTTAAAAGAGATTGCCAATAAAGAGAATCAACAAAGAAGAAATGAATTACAAAGATTGGAAAACCGTTTAATGCATAGAGAGGAAAACCTTGATCGAAAGTCGACTGGTATTGAAAATAAGGAGAAATCTCTTAGTGATAAGGAGAAAAAATTAATCAAATTAGAATCTGAAATAGTAGAAATTAAAGAAAGAGAAATAAATACACTGGAGCAAATAGCTGATTTTTCTCAGTCAGAAGCAAAGGATTATTTATTGAAAAAAGTTGAAGATGAATTGGATCATGAATTTGCAAGAATGATCAAGGAAAAAGAGGCTAAGGCTAAAGAAGAATCTGATAAAAAGGCCAGGGAAATAATATCACTGGCTATACAAAGATGTGCTGCAGATCATGTTGCTGAAAGCACTGTTTCTGTGGTACAACTTCCAAATGATGAAATGAAAGGAAGAATTATTGGACGTGAGGGTAGAAACATTAGAACTCTTGAAAGCTTAACTGGTATTGATTTAATTATTGATGATACACCCGAAGCAGTTGTTATTTCAGGTTTTGATCCCATTAGAAGAGAAATTGCGAGGATTGCCCTCGAAAAATTAATTGTTGATGGAAGGATACACCCTGCCCGGATTGAAGAAATGGTTGAAAAAGCCAGGGAAGAGCTTGATGCTCATATTAGAGAACTTGGTGAGGAAGCTACTTTTGAAACCGGGGTACATGGTTTGCATTCTGAACTTATAAAATATCTTGGAAGATTAAAATTTAGAACAAGTTATGGTCAGAATGTACTTCAGCATTCAATTGAGGTTTCTTATTTAGCTGGTATTATGGCCTCTGAACTTGGTACAGATGTTAATCTTGCTAAAAGAGGTGGTTTGTTACACGATATTGGTAAGGCAATTGATCATGAAGTAGAAGGGCCACATGTTAAAATTGGTGTAGATCTTGCTCGTAAATATAATGAATCAGAAAAAGTAATACATGCTATTGAAGCACATCATGGTGATGTGGAATTCAGATCAATTGAAGCAGTATTAGTTGCAGCTGCAGATGCCATTTCAGCAGCAAGACCAGGTGCTAGAAAAGAAACCCTTGAATCATATATTAAACGTTTGGAAGACCTTGAGGAAATTGGCAGATCTTTTAATGGAGTAGAAAACGCCTATGCTATACAGGCTGGAAGAGAAATAAGAGTCATTGTTGAATCAAATAAAATAGGTGATCTTGATGCTAGTAAATTGGGCAGGGATTTATCTAAAAAAATTGAAGAGCAGTTAGATTATCCTGGCCAGATAAAAGTTGTTGTTATTAGAGAAACAAGAGTTATTGAATATGCAAAATAAAAATAAAAGGGCTCCTCATTTGAGGGGTTCTTTTTAAACTGTATTTGGGGTATGATATAAATGAATGTATTTATGATTGGAGATATAGTTGGGAGAGCTGGGAGAAGAGCTGTCAGAAAATTATTACAAGAGATTAAGAATGAATATAATATAGATCTGGTAATAGCTAATGGTGAAAATGCAGCCGGTGGTTTTGGCATTACCAAAAAAGTTGCAGATGAATTATTTGGATATGGAATTGACTGTTTGACAATGGGAAATCATACCTGGGATAATAAAGATATTTTTAATTTTATTGATGATAAAGGTTTAAGACTAATCAGACCCTTGAATTATACTTTTAATTCACCAGGAAAAGGATATCTTTTCATTAAAATTAATGATTTAAATGTTGCTATTATTAATCTTATTGGGCAGGTTTTTATGGGAAATTATAATAATCCCATTGATATATATAAAAAGTATATTGAAGATATAAAAGAAAACTCAGATATCATAATTATTGATTTTCATGCTGAGGCAAGTGGAGAAAAAATGGCTTTTGCTAATTTTGTAGATGGACAGATTGCTATTGTAGCTGGCACACACACACATGTTCAAACTGCTGATGCAAAAATATTAAATAAGGGAACTGGATATATTACTGATTTAGGTCTCACAGGTGCAGTTGAATCAATTTTAGGCATGAAAACGGAAGGGATAGTTAAACGTTATTCTAGTCAATTACCACAAAGATATGAAGTGGCTAAAGGAAAGGTGCAGCTTGAAGGAGCGGTGTTTGAGCTTGATTTAAAAAGTGTAAAAACAAGTAATATTATCACAATTCACAGAACCTATTAAATTTTTTGAAATTTTTTTTTAGAAATGCAGGAATTTTTTTTAATCATGGCTAATATAATATATATAAAGAGTTAATATTTACAAACCAA
>CAZOON010000195.1:0-3927 GCA_964581445.1 uncultured Halanaerobiales bacterium
ATTAACATTACCATTATTGGTTAAATATCTGGGTAGATTAATTTCAATTGCACCAGGTGGTGCTACTACAATGGATGTTACTCTTCCATTGATTAAAAAAACTGCAGGTGATGAAATGGTTTTACCAGCATTAATTAATGGTATAGTTCTTTCTGCTTTAGTTCCAATTTTAGTACCTTTATTTTTAAAAATGTAAATAAAATAGATTTAAAAATTAAATATAAATTTTTTAATAAATAATAGAGGAGGTCTGTTTATACAGATCTTTTTTTATTTTCATTACCGGGTAATTATGGCATGTTTATTGCATAATATATTATGTGTAATTGTCATTATTACTTTAAGGGGTGGAAATGATGAGACTTTTAATAGATTATATTGAAGACTCTGAGTTGAAAAATATATCTATTATCGGTATGGCAAAAAATGCCGGTAAAACTGTAACTTTAAATAATATAATTAAAGAGGCCTATACAAGAGATTATAAACTGGCTATTTTGTCATATGGTAGAGATGGCGAAGAAGTAGATGCCATCACCAATCAGAAAAAACCCAGAATTTATATTCCGCCAAAAACAGTTTTTATTACCAGTACTAAGGCTTATGCAAAAAGTATTATTTCTGCTGAATTATTAATAGAATCCGATATAAACACACTAATGGGGAAGGTAAATATTTACAAAACAGGTGAAAATGGAGCTTATTGTGAATTAGTAGGAGTTAACAGTGTTAAACAGGTTGATAAAATAAAAGAATTAATACCAGATTATATTGATTTATTTTTAATAGATGGGGCACTTGACAGAAAAAGTTCAGCAATGCCAGAAATAAGTGAGGGATTTATTCTGGCAACAGGTGCTATTGCTGGTGATAATGAAGAAGAGGTTGTAAATAATACTATTGATGAAATTGAAAAACTTAGTTTTGATCAAATTAACAATATGGGTTTAAAACATGATATTAAAATTGCTTATAGTGCAGCAAGTGATGGTGTAATAGATTATGAAGATAATTTAAAACTTTTTTCTTCAGACCTCTCTTTTAATAATATTGAAGAGATAAAGGAGATTAGTACTGAGAAGGATATTAAAGCTGTAATCCTGAATGGGGCTCTAGTAGATAGTTTCATAGAAGAATTGAGACCTTTTAATGGTTTGAGAAATAGCAAAATAATTGTAAAAGATGGTACAAAAATATTTTTGAATCGTCAAAAACTAAATATTTTAAAGAAATATAATATAAAAATCATGGTGGCTAAATCTCTTAAATTGTTAGGGATTACAGTAAATCCCGTAAGTCCGTCTGGTTTAAAACTTAATTCAGATAAAATAATAGATGGACTTAAGGTGAGTATAAAAGGTGTACCTGTATTAGATTTAATGGACAAAAAATATAAAGAATTATCATTTGTTTAAGGAGGGAAATCATTGAAAGAAAAATTAAATGTAGATCAAAAAATTGTTGATAGGTGTAGATCTGCAGCTATATCTATCGCAGATGGAATTCAAAAACATATTGATGAGAATACTACTACTTCTGTAGAAAGGACCGTTGTCAGGCTTTTTGGTATTGATGGTGTTGATGAACAGGAAATACCTTTACCAAATCTAGTGGTTGATGATGTTCTTGAAAATGACAAATTAGGGAAAGGTATTGCTTTCTGGCTGGGTAATGCTATGATTGAAACCGGGAAAACTCCTCAGGAAATTGCTGAAGTACTTGCAAAAGAAGAAATAAGTTTAACTGAATTACCGCTTCATAAATTTTCTGCCGTTAATGAAAAAGTAGAAGAATATGTTAAAAAAATGATAGATAGTATAGAAAAAAATAATGATGAGCGAAAAGCTCTGCAGGATAAATTTCCTCCAGGTCCAAAACCCTGGTTATATGTAATTGTAGCTACTGGAAATATTTATGAAGATGTAAAACAGGCCAGGGCAGCTGCAAGACAGGGCGCAGATATAGTAGCAGTGATCAGGAGTACAGCTCAAAGTTTGATTGATTATGTGCCTTATGGTGCTACTACTGAAGGTTTTGGAGGGACATATGCCACTCAGGAAAATTTTCGGGTAATGAGGGAGGCACTTGATGAAGTAATTGCAGAAACAGGACATTATGTGCAATTAGTAAATTATTGCTCCGGCCTGGCTATGCCCGAAATTGCAGCTATGGGTGCTATGGAAAGACTGGATATGATGCTTAATGATGCCATGTATGGTATTTTATTCAGGGATATAAATATGAAAAGGACCTTTGTTGACCAATATTTTTCCAGAATGATTAATGCCTATGCTGATATTATTATTAATACAGGAGAAGATAATTATCTAACAACTGCAGATGCAGTTGAAGAGGCTCATACCGTTCTTGCTTCTCAGTTTATTAATGAAGAACTGGCAAAAAGGTCTGGTTTAAGACCTGAACAGATGGGATTGGGGCATGCGTTTGAAATGAATCCTGAAATTGAAGATGGTTTTTTGATGGAAGTAGCACAGGCCCAATTAATTCGTCAAATTTTTCCTGATGCCCCATTAAAATATATGCCTCCTACTAAATTTATGACAGGGAATATATTCAGGGGTCATCTCCAGGATGGGATGTTTAATCTTGCCTCAATTATGACAGAGCAGGGTATTCAATTACTGGGTATGTTGACAGAGGCTATTCACACTCCATTTTTGCATGACAGGGCTTTAAGTATTGAAAATGCTAAATATATCTTTAATAATGCTCGCCATCTAAGTGATGAAATAGTATTTGCAAAAGATGGTAAAATACAGAAAAGAGCAGATGAGGTTTTATTGCAAACCACAAAAATGCTGGAAGAGATTGCTGATAAAGGGCTCATGAAATCTATTGAGGATGCAATGTTTGCAGCTATATCCAGACCGCAGACAGGCGGAAAGGGTGCTGATGGTGTAATAAAAAAATATGAAGACTATTATAATCCATTTATGGATAAGTTTAAGGAGGGGCTGGGATTATATGAATAATATTAAACCTTATGGAGATACATTGAATGATGGAAAAATACAGTTGAGTTTTACACTTCCCATTGAGGCCAGTCCAGAAGCGAAGGAAGCTGCCCGTAAACTTTCATTAAAGATGGGTTCATATGAAGTGAGTGATGTTGATATGAAAGATATGGGTGAAGGTTTTAGTTTTTTTGTGGTTTATGGTAAGACAGAATATGAGGTAGATATTGATCGCATAAAAGTTGCAAAGGTTGAAACAGATACTATGTCTTATTATGAGGTAAATAATTATATTAAAGAAAATATCGGCAGAAAGGTTAAAATAGTTGGTGCCTGTACTGGTTCAGATGCTCATACAGTTGGTCTTGATGCTATTATGAATATGAAGGGTTATGCGGGTGAATATGGATTGGAAAGATATCCTGAGCTTGAGGCCTTTAATCTTGGCAGTCAGGTACCCAATGAAGAATTAATTAAAAAGGCCTTAGAGCTTGATGCAGATGCTATATTAGTTTCACAGGTAGTTACCCAGAAAGGTGTTCATGTAAAAAATCTGACTGAGTTAGTTGAATTACTTGAAGCAGAAAATTTACGGGAAAAATTTTTGCTTATTGTTGGAGGTCCCAGAATAAGTCACGAGCTGGCACTTGAACTGGGTTTTGATGCTGGTTTTGGAACCGGTACACTTCCACCAGATGTAGCATCTTATATAGTGCAGACACTTGTAGAAAAAGAATATAAATAAGATAATAAAATGCAATATTTAAGGAGGTTAAAACTGCTTTTTCTAAAAATTATTAAACTTACGTAAAATCACTTAAAATGTTATAATTGTTTTAGGGTGATTATGATGAATGCAAATAATTTGGTAGGCATTTTAAAAGCTAGCAAAATTTTAGGAGTAAGCCGGGATACATTGAGACGTTTGGAGAGGGAAGAAAAATCAAAAAAA
>CAZOON010000196.1:0-3917 GCA_964581445.1 uncultured Halanaerobiales bacterium
CTCCTTATTATTTTCCCGTAAAGCCACTACCGAAGGCTCTCTTATTAATATACCCTTTCCCTTTATATAAACTAAAGTATTGGCCGTCCCAAGATCAATACCCATATCACGAGAAAATGGTGCGCTTAAAAAATTAAATACCATATCTAGCTCCCTCTCTATTTTATATTATCCCTTTTTCTTTCATACTTACAAAATTATTGTCACCTATTATTATATGATCTAGAACATTTATCCCCAGTAACTCTCCAGAGTCAATTAATCTTTTTGTGATTTCTATATCATCTTTGCTGGGATCAGGTATTCCACTGGGATGATTATGATATAATATAATTGCTGCACTACTGCGACGAATAGCCTCTTTAAAAACCTCCCGGGGATGAACAATAGAACTATTCAAACCACCTTTACTAATCACTGGAGTTGAAATTATCTGATTTTTTATATCCAGTAAAATTAAACCGAAAATCTCATGTTTGAGAAATCTTAAATCTGGCATAAGAGCTCTGCTGCATCAGCAGGATTTTTTATTACCTTTTTATTTTTTTCAGCTCTAAAAATCCTTTTGCTCAACTCAGTAATTGCCTTTATCTGAGCTGCTTTGGCTATACCCACACCTTTTACAAGCTCCAATTCTTCCACACTTATACCCTGCAAAACTTGAAGGCCTCCAAAAAAGTTCAAAATATCCTGAGATACTTCTACAGCCGTTCTTTCTTTTGTGCCCATTCTGATTATTAAGGCCAAAAGTTCAGCATCTGATAATTTCTCAGCACCATATTTAATTAATTTCTCCCTGGGCCTTTCATCTTCAGGCAACTCTTTGATAGTACAGCGATAATCAATAAGTTTTTGACTCAAGTTAAACTTCCACCTTTCACTTAAAGAACATTAACGGCAAGTCCTTTCAAAATAAGGGCCAATTTATGTATGGGTAATCCCACAACATTAAAATATGAACCATCAATTCGATTTACTAAAATACCTCCTAATCCCTGAATACCATATGAACCTGCTTTATCCATTGCTTCTCCACTGGCAATATAATTTTTTATCTCACTATCATCTAAATTTCTCATATATACCAGTGTTTTTTCATTATCAACAATGGTTTTAAAATCATTAGTAGAAATCACTGCAATCCCTGTGATAACAGTGTGATTATCACCTTGCAATCTTTTTAACATTTCAAATGCATCATCAGTATCTACAGGTTTTCCTAGTTTTTCCCCTTTATATACTACTATTGTATCTGCTGCAATTACAATGGTATCTTCTACCAGCCTGGCCACATCCTCAGCCTTGGCCCGGGCAAGTTCATTAACCATATTTAAAGGCCCTAAATAATCAAATTCTTTTTCATTTATTTTACTGGGAACAATTGTAAAATCCAATCCCATCTGTTTTAAAAGCATTTCCCTCCTGGGTGATGAAGATGCCAGCACAAGTTTAGGAAGCATAAATATCTCCTCCTTGAGACAAATAGTTCAAAGCAAAATAACTTACAAGACCAATACTTATCCCACTGGGCACTGATAAAAGCATAAGATAAGGTAGATAATAAAAAATACCTGTATTTTTTATTATGAAATAAGCAATAATTAACTGCGCAAGATTATGAAAAAAAGCCCCTGCAACACTTATTCCCAGCAGGCTAAACCTATCCTTCCCATAATAATAGAGAAACGACATAATCAAATATGCTAACAGCCCTCCAGACAAACTTAAATAAAAATTTATAGACAAAAATGAACCCGCCAGTAGGGCAACCATCAATACTCTGAGTAAAAGTATTTCCAGCCCACTGACAAAACCAAATAATACAAGTCCCAATAAATTGGCTATATTTGCCAGTCCAATTTTCGCCCCGGGAACAAGTGCAGACATCGGTATAATGTTTTCCACAAGATGTAGAATAATGGCCAGTGCAGTAAATAATCCTGTAATGATAATACGTCTTATATCCGACATTAATAGAACCCTCTCCCTTTTATTATAACTTATCAGGTTCTCCTTTATTAATTCAAGAAAAAAAACAAATTTCCTCTAAATTTCACTGTAAAATAAGAAGCTTTTTAAATCCTTCACTAAGCCAAATTTCATCATCTGTAATTAGAACTCCTTCTACATTTTCCAGGCTATTTATAAATATTTTACCTTCTTCCCAGCCCTTTATAAAAACAGCTGTAGATAAAATATCTGCCTGAAGGGCTGTCGGGGCATAAATTGTAGCTGAACGAAGACTCCGTTCTTGATAACCAGTACGCGGATTTAAAAGGTGAGAATACCTTTTCCCTTCAGATTCAAAAAATCTTTCATAATCTCCAGAAGTAGCAAGACTGCCCTTTTTTAAGGCAGTAATATATTCAGTCAAAATTGAAGCAGGGGTAGCTGGATCTCTGATTCCAATATGCCAGCTTCTACCAGGTGATTTTTCTCCATTTACCCTTATATTACCGCCGGCATTAATATAAAAAGAATCATAACCAGATTTTATTAAGCTTTCAACACCTTTATCAATTATATAACCCTTGGCTATAGCACCAAGATCCAGGGACATTTCAGAAGGTAGATAAACACGATATTGTTCGTACTCTTTTTGTAAAAGCAGTTTATTGCTATCTATTAATGGCAATATTTCTTTTATTTCATAATCTTCTGGCACTCTCTGCTTCTCCTTTCCAAAACCCCAGAGATCAACTAAAGGTGCAATACTAATATCAAAAGCCCCTCCACTAAGCTCCTGGTATTTTTTTGCTTTTTTTAATAATAAAAAAATATCTCTTTCAATATTAATAGTTTTACCATCTGAATAATTTATTTTATAAATCACACTATCTTCTTTATAACGGTTAAGTCTAATTGCCTCTTTTTTCATCACTTCAAAAGCCTTATTTACTGCTTTTTCAACCGCAGGATCTTCCCCAATTTTAATACTTACAACTGTATCCATAAAAAACTCGGCCTGAGAATATAAATTAATCTCCTGTTCAGCTCTACGAAAAAAATAAAATCCTGCAATAATTAATAAAAAAACAAAGAAAAAAATATAAATTTTTTTCTTACCAGGAAACACCATCTATATCATTCTCCTCTTTTTCAATCCAGATAATAATCTTATTTGGAACACAGATAATCTTCGGGCCTGCCTTTTCTATCCATCCAGTATGAACACAGATCTGGTCAGGACAGGGAGAAGATTTCATCCTGACTTTCCCCTGAAAGGCCTCAATTACACTGAGTCCTATAGGACCCCTGGCTTTATAAATAATTGCTTCATCACGATAAGTTTCAATAAGGGGGATTTTCTTTAGTTTATTACTGGATTTAATAATAATAACCCCTTCTTTTGAATCTTTATCCAGGAAAAAGAAAGGAAAAACAATTGAAATAATTGAAACTAATATAATTATACCTATCAAAATTTTATCATAAACAGTAAGATACTCAAAAAATTTAAACATCATTCTCCCTTCAAAACTTTATATATTTAATTTTTCCATAATATTTTCAATATATTCTTCTTCTCTATCATATTCAAGCTTATCTTCAATATCATCAGGAAAATAAAGGCTTTCTCTTTGATCATCTGCAGATAATAAATCTATTCTATCCAATAACTTTTTATATACCTTCTCAGTTCCTTTATTATCAGTAAGGGGTAAAATCATAATCATAATCCCATCTTCCAGAACACATATCTGATCAAGTCCCCTTAATACTTCTAATAAAATATTTTTATTTTCTTTTATCTTCTCAAGGTCCATTTCTTTATCCTTTAATTTTATTTTCAAAATTGTAAAAAAGGCATCTTTAGCTCTAACAACCCTATTTATTTCTAAATACAGATTTGTTTTTAAATTAAGCAACTCTCTTTTTAGAAAAAAATCAAAACTTTCAATATTATCATCTTCATC
>CAZOON010000197.1:0-3904 GCA_964581445.1 uncultured Halanaerobiales bacterium
CTGTTTTTTGTGTTTTTTTTCAAATATCTTAAGATATATTATTTAATTTCAAGTATTTTGGCTTATCTGCTTGGCTTATTAAACAGTTATTTTTTTAATCTTCGCTGGACTTTTAATAAAAATCATTCTCATTCAATTTTTTTAAAATTTATTATTGTAAATTTAATTGCCCTGATAATTAAATTATTGGCTATAAGTCTTTTTGTTGAATATTTCTTAATAGATGAGTTAATTGCAGAGATATCGGCTATCGCTTTTTCTTTAATTATAAATTTTTTTCTAAATAATTTCTGGACTTTTAACTCTTCCAACTTAAATCATGAATGAGGCTTGTAATTCCTATTATAAGGTCTTCATTATGCACATAAATATTTTCTGGTGTATTTAATTTAATAGGGGCAAAATTCCAGATGGTTTTTATTCCAGATGAAACTAAAATATCACAAACTTCTTGACCAGATTGTCCTGGAACAGTAATTATAGCAATTTTTATAGAGTTGTTTTTTATAATTTCAGGCATTTCTTTAATACTTTTGATTTTGAGATTACCTATATCTTTATTTATTATATTCAGGTCAATATCAAAGATATGAGTAATTGTTAAACCGAGTTTAGAAAAATTATCATAATTGATGAGGGCATTTCCAAGATTTCCAGCACCAATTATAACAGCAGAAAGTTTTTTGTTTATTCCCAAAATTTCTTTTAGGGCTTTAAGGAGATTATCAACTCTATATCCAAGCCCTTTGGTACCAAACCCACCAAAATAAGAAAAATCTTTTCTAACCTGTGCGGAGGGGATATTTAGATATTTACCAATTTCACTGGAGCAAATTATTTCAATCTTATTTTTGCTGAGTATCTTGAGAAAACGGTAATATAATAATAATCTTTTTATTGTTACTTCAGGTACGGATTTATAGTAAGTCATTTTCTTTCACTCCTTTCGGTATGTAACGAAACCAGACATACTTTCATACTTTTGAGATATATTTAACAAGCTTATTTTAATTTTAACATAAAAGAGCCTTTTTTGAGTATATAATATTGTAATACTATATTATAGAAAGTTATAACAGTCACTAAGTATTTTGCTGGCAATTATCAGTATTTTTAGTACGAATTACTATGCATTCCCAATATATTAAGCGTTAAAGTCAATAAAATATTTGGATATTAAGAAAATATTTTGCTATTAAATCTTGTTATATCAAGAAAAATATATTATAATAATATAATGAAGATAATGATATAAGGTTTAAATATATGCTATTTATATCACAATCAATTATAAAAATTGGTTTTGAGAGGTGGAATATTAATGCACATTGAATGTCTTGAATTTTTTCAAAAAATTGCAGAGACCAAAAGTATTTCAAAGGTTGCTGATAGTTCTCACATTTCACAATCTGCTTTAAGCCAACAGATGCAAAAATTAGAGGAGACCTTAGGATATAAATTATTTACCAGAAGTAATAGGGGAGTTAATTTAACTGATGCTGGTGAAATTGTTTTAAAATATACTGATAATATGATAAGAACATATAATAAAATGCTAGAAGGATTACAGCAAAAAGAAAAGAACAAATTTAAAATTAAAATTGAAGCAGATTTTACGTTTGCAACATATTGTTTGCCCTGTGCTCTTTTGCGTATGAAAGATAAATATCCAGGCCATGATTATAATCTGGTGTCAAATTCTTCGGCAAAGATTGAGCAGGATGTTTTAAATGATATCTGTGAAATTGGTTTTGTAAGTCATAAGAGTAGTGAGATATCCTTAAATTATGAGAAAATGATAAATGAAAATGTAGTATTAATTTCCCTTCCCAATTATGATATACCGGAAAAATTTAATCTGAAAGAGATTTTAGATCATAAATTAATAATGATTGAAGGCGAGTGTATTATAAACGAAAATTTGAGTGAGGCTTTAAATAAAATTGGACACGATATAAATGATTTAAATGTTATTGCCAATTTAGAGACAACAGAGGCCATAAAAACTTTAGTATTAAAAGGATTTGGCATTGCATTTGTTCCATATTCTTCGATTAAAAAAGAGTTATATGAGAAAGAATTAAAAATATCAAGGGTTAAGGATTTTGATCTGGATTATATAATATATATTTTGACAAAAAATAATAATAAATTAAGTCAATCAGAAAGAGAATTTATAGAAGGAATTAAAAGTCTGGGGTATAAAATGTGTTGTTAAAAAGAATGGAGAATATTTATGAAGGTTTCTTTCAATGAAATTTATTATACCGGGAAAGAAATTGAATATATAAAGGATTGTCTTGAAAGAGGACATTTGAGTGGAGATGGGGAGTATACTCATCTTGTCAGTTCTTTTCTTGAAGAAAAATTAAAAGTTAAAAAAGTTCTAATGATTACTTCAGCTACTCATGCCCTGGAGATAGCTGTAATGTTATTAAATTTAGATAGAGGGGATGAAGTAATAATGCCCTCTTTTACTTTTCCTTCGACTGCAAATGCAGTATTATTACAGGGAGCAAGACCGGTGTTTGTCGAAGTTGATAAATTTACATTGAATATTAGTCCAGCTGCAGTAGAAAAAGTAATTAATGAAAAAACAAGGGCCATTATACCAGTTCATTATGCAGGTTTAAGTTGTAATATGAACAAAATTATGGATATTGCCAGTAAATATAATTTGTATGTCATAGAAGATGCAGCCCAGGCTCTTAATGCAAAGTATAGGGGGAAATATCTTGGGAGTTATGGTGATATGGCCTGCTTTAGTTTTCATGGAAGTAAAAATTATGTTAGCGGTGAAGGTGGTGCCCTGGCTATTAATAATCTGAAAGAAAATTTTACGGAAAGAGCTGAGATTATAAGGGAAAAAGGGACTAATCGCAGTAGTTTTATCAGGGGAGATATTGATAAATATACCTGGGTTGACAGGGGCTCCAGTTATCTACCTTCTGATTTGTTGATGGCTTTTCTTTATGCCCAACTTGAGCAAATAGAAGAGATAAGGCAAAAGAGAAAGAAAATATTTCATTATTACAGACTGGCCCTAAAAAGTTTTTTAGATAATAATTTTTTAGAGTGGATGAGCCAGGTTCCAGAAGAGAATGATTCAAACTATCATCTCTTCTATTTATTATTTAAAGATAGTATAATAAGAAACAGGGTTATGAAAAATTTAAAAAACAAAGGAGTAAATGCCACTTTTCACTATATCCCACTTCATTTATCTAAAATGGGCAAGAAGCTTGGATACAAAGAAGGTGATCTTCCAATAACAGAAACGGCTAGCCGATCTTTATTAAGATTACCCTTATACACAGGCATGAACATAGAAGAAATGAAATATGTGGTAGATAAGACTTTAGAAGTTTTTGGGGAGTTATAAATATGTGGGAGAGTATATCTATAGTTATACCGGTATACAATAGTGAAGATTCACTGGAAGAATTACATCATAGTTTAAGTATTTTTCTATATAAAAATTGCAGGAAATATGAGATGATTTTAGTAGATGATGGAAGTCATGATAATAGTTATGATAAGATGCAGAATTTAAGGGAAAAAGATAAGAGGGTTAAAGTTATTCAACTTGAAGGTAATTATGGACAACAGAATGCTTTAATGTGTGGTTTTCGTTTTGCTTCTGGAGATTATATAATTACTATGGATGATGACCTTCAACATAAGCCAGAAGACATTAATAAATTATTAGAGCGTTTAAGTCAGGGTTATGATGTTGTTTATGGTATTCCCCAGAAAAAACAGCATTCATTTTATCGTAGATTTGGTTCAAAATTAACCAATATCCTTTTTAATATAATTACTGATAAACCTGCTGGTATCAGGGTCAGCAGTTTCCGTGTTTTTACACGTGAAGTTTTAAATAAGATTATAAAAGATAATAGAA
>CAZOON010000198.1:0-2367 GCA_964581445.1 uncultured Halanaerobiales bacterium
TCAATCTTATAATAAATGTCAGATAATTGCCCATCAACTTATCCTGCTACAGCATCTTTACCAAGTCTTTTTCCAATACTATAAGCAACATCCTTGATTGAAATACCCTTATCATATTCTTTAACAGTCCCATCCGGTAAAGTAACCTTAATCTTCTCCATTATAATTCCTCCTAAAATAAATATTTTAAATAAAAAAACCTGCTCATCTCGTTAGAGACGAACAGGATCGTGGTCCCACTCTAATTGATAATTAATGAAATTATCCACTTAAAAAAATTAACGGTATCACCGGGCAAAAATACTAATTTCCTTTTGCCAGCTCCGGGATGGTCTTCATATAATTATTATATCTGATGCTCTCAGCCTGGACATCATTCTCTGTAAAGATATAAATATACTACTCTTCCCATCATAGCAATTAATAATATTATTTTAAAACATTATATTATTAATACAGGCTATTGTCAAGAAATTTCTAAATCATATATACTCATCTTATAATAATCATTTAATAAAATATAATAATGTTGCCTGTCCTATTCCAATTAAAAAACCAAGAACACCTCCAAAAACTTCTATATGTTCTAATTCTTTAGCAGATATCCTTAAAACCAGCTCCTCTATCTTAATAATAGGAAATGAAGTAATTTTATCTTTTATCATATCTCCAATATTAGCCCTGGCTATAACCTGATCCTGGAGCTGATATAATATATCATCAAAATTTTCATTTAAATCTTCTTCAATATATTTAATAATCATCTCTTTTAGGCTTTCCCGAAAGGGAATAATATTAGGAATCTTTTTTTCTAATTTTTCTTCAAGTTCAGATTTAATAATACTTAAAATCTCTTCTTCAACTTCCATTTCATTAAGTTTGCTTAAAAAATATTCTCTGGGAAGCAATTCTTCTTCGACAGCCCTGGCAATACTTTCTGCCAATTCAAGTTTCCTGCGAGGTAACAAACCCTGTATTGAAATCGGAACAAAAGGTAATTTAATAGGTTTAATTGGCCTAAAGAGCATTTTAACTGCCAGATAATTTGTCGTCCATCCTATTAGAGCACCTACTATAGGTAATAAGACAAATTCATAATGCATACTTTTCTCCCTTTACTTTTTTGATATCAATGTATTTAAAACTAATATCACTATACCATTAAGTAATAATAAACTCAACAATTAATTCTCATATTTTTGCCCAATTTTTATCTTGTTTCCAAAAATATTACGTAAAGTTTCAATAATATCTTTTTCAGCAAAATGCAAATAAATATTTGCCGGTACAATATTTATAAGTGCACTAATTAATAAATCTTCATATTCTATTTTTCCATCACTTATCTCTTTTAGATAATTTTCCATGTACTCATTACCTATTTCTTTACCATCAGAATCCAAAATAACATATGAACCATCCCTGTTTCTTATTATATCAACTCTCTCAACCCTGGGCTCTTGAAGGTCAACAAAGTATTTTAATAATTCAATAAAATCATAATACTCTTTTTCCATCATATATTCGTCAACTGCTCTTTCAATTGCTAACTGCAATTTATATGTATAATCTTTTAATCTAAAACGCACAAAACCCTCTACATTAATATCATCATATTTTTCAAGATAGGACATTAAATTTTTAACAAGTTCTTCTTTACGAATAAATTTAGAAAAAAAGATATTATTTTTACCAGTAATTACATTAAGATATTGAAGAGAACGCTTTTCAATTTTATCTAATTCTGTTTTTGTAAATTTTTTATATTTACTTCTTAAAATTTTCTTTATTATTTTTTCTTCAAGCTTATCTACAACTACCTCTGCAATAATTCCAGCAAGCAACCTATAAAAATAGTGTTTATATGATTTTTTATCAAAATCTATTTCAAAAAGACTAAAGCTATCTTCTTGATTTTCAGTAACAAAAAAATCTATACCCTCAGAATTCAACAGTTTTTCTTTTTGTAATAATCTTGTTTTAATTTCACTTGAGCAATCTTCTGTTGATATTAATATTCCCATTATTGTCACCTCACACATTTATATTTATTATATGATTGAATAAATATTTGTATACAAATCATGTGCAGGCAGTAAAAGAAATTATTTACTAAGGTTGATTTAGTCATAAAAATAGGTCCATAAAATAAAAAAACCCGGAAATATTTCCATGGCATGAAAATGTCATATTAAAATAAAAAAATGGTGTGGGTAAACGGACTTGAACCGCTGGCCTCCACGATGTCAACGTGGCGCTCTAGCCAACTGAGCTATACCCACAAATTTCATATTCTTTCGATCAGCACAAAATTAATTAAGTGTTTATATATTATCATAGCTGTTATATTATGTCAATGGCTTCACA
>CAZOON010000198.1:2467-3896 GCA_964581445.1 uncultured Halanaerobiales bacterium
AAAAATGGTGCCGGGGGTCGGGCTCGAACCGACACGGGTATAATTACCCACCGGATTTTAAGTCCGATGCGTCTGCCAATTCCGCCACCCCGGCAACTAAAATAAAAAATATATTACTAAAAATTAAAAGTGTTTTTTAGTGACAATTAGTATTATAGCATTATGACAGTTTGGTGTCAAGAGCTTTTTTCTCTTCAAAAACTTCTTTTTTTAAACTGAATCTTATAGCTCAAATCTTTCCTGTATTATCTTTAATAATTCCTTTAATTTGTCCTTTCGTGCTTTATAATAAATCCTGTTACCTTTTTTATCAATTTGGGCAAGTCCTGCATTTAAAAATTTTTGAATATGATAATTTATTGTCGGGGTACTAACATTAAGTTTTTCACCCAATTCTGTCATATATTTTGGGCCTTTTAATAATTCCTTAAATATTTTAAGTCTTGTTTCATCACCCAGAGCCTTGAAAATATGGGCCTGTTTTTCGATATTATCTTTATCATTAAACGCCTTTTCAATAAATTTATGATTATTAAAACCGATAATAATATAATTTCTTTCTGAAGAGAAAATATCCATTATCTCACCATAATATACAGGTAATATTACAATATCTTTTTGAGTATCAAATAAATTTTTACCGGATGAAAAAAAGTTATCAAAAAAATTAAATGCTGTTTTTGTAATTAAACTTACATTATTTTGACAATATTCATTCATATATTTTTTTACCCAATCCTCATTATCTCTGTAATAAGTAAAATAATAATACTTTAATAGTTCATGTATTTCATCCTTGATTTCAGCAGGCTTACTTAATAATCTAAAAATATTCCATTTACCTGCAATAGTTAAATCAAAATTATTTTCAATAATTTCGTATAAATCCCTGGAATTTTGCCATTTCCTTATTATCTCAATAGATATTTCATCATCTTTTTGATATAAATCATTCAATAAGTAAAATATCAACTTCTCTTCATCAATTTTTGATAATTTTTTAAGAAAAATAGTAATATCAATGATTTTATTTTCTTGAAATAAATCATAATAATAATCAAATAAACCTGACACCAAAGGCTTATCAGTGCCAAAGTATGAGTTCAACTTATTTTTTTGAGAGCTATTAAAACTTTTTGAAACAGTACTTACCCACTTCTCAATATCCTTTTCCCCTTTTATTCCATATTCATCTTTCAACTCTTCAATTTCATCATCATGTTCTAAACGTATAAGACTAGCTAAAAAATCAAAAACAATATTAAAATATATATTAACATTCTTTTTAGAGTTTTCCTTCATTTCATCCCTCCTTACTTAATTTTTATCTAGTACTATTATAAATGTTTATATAAAATTAAGTCAAATAAAATCCTTAGTAAGTTCTTATCATCATAATATAATCATCTATTTTGTTTTCAATATTTTT
>CAZOON010000199.1:0-3889 GCA_964581445.1 uncultured Halanaerobiales bacterium
CAGAAAAAATAATCTGTAATTTATTATTAATTAAAAAGGGCTCAATAATTTCCATTTTTTTAAAGATTAAATCACTTCTTTTATAGGGGGCAGCCCTTCTGGCGAAGGCTATTATTAAACTATCAATATCTAATATCTGGGCAGTTTTGTCTTCCACATATTTAAGTAGTTTTCTCTTATTATTTTGATGGGCAGACCATAATTTATTAGTTTCATTAGAATTATTGGCTCTGATGATAGCAGGGTCAACCCAGCTTTTATGATGCACACCATTTGTAATGCTGATAATTGGGGTCTTTATGTTAATATTTTCCAACATCTTGCAGGCAGTATGTCCATGTAAAGAGGAAACTGCATTTGCCTTTCGGGAAAGTCTTAGACCTGCAACTGTCATATTAAAAGGGGCATTTCCGATTTTAACCATCTGCTCCAGGCTCAGACCATTACAGGCTCCCATATAATTCAGGATATTTAAAGAATGCTCCTCATTTCCCTCCTTTATTGGGGTATGTGTAGTAAAAACAATATTTTTTCTTACTTCATTCAGGGCATTTTCAAAACTAATTCTCTCTTGCATTTTTTCTCTAATTAGTTCTGTCGCTGCAAGTACTGCATGTCCTTCATTAAAATGATAAAGGTCAATATCCAGGTCAAGTTCTCTAATCGCCCTGATACCACCTATTCCTAAAACCATTTCCTGGGCAATCCGTTCTTCCTCAAACCATCCATATAATTGGCCACTAATCCACTTACTTTCATTATTTATTTCTAGATTTGTATCCAGTAAATATAGTGGTGTATTATCAAATTTGTCCAGCTTCCAGAGCTTTATGTAAACATCCTGTTCTCTAATCTTGACTTTTACTTTTAATCCAGTATCTTCAAGATAATTATAGATATTATTATAAAAAGGGTAAGAATCATATACTTTACCCTTTTTATCAATAAGCTGTCTGGTATATCCCTGACTCCAGAGTATTCCAATACCAATTAAGGGGAAATTATATTGTCTGGCTGCTTTTAATATATCCCCTGCAAGTATTCCCAGTCCCCCGGCATAAAGTTTAAATTTATTATCAAGACCATATTCCATGCAGAAATATGCTACCTTCTTTTTTTCTTTGTTCATAGTACTCTCCTTATATGTTTTTATTATTATATCCTCTAATAAGAAAATTAATAAACTTGACAGTTAATTATTGACAAGTAATATGATAAAAGATATAATAATTGAGGAGTTAATTATTGTAAAAGTTGATATATATATATATACCAAGGGAGGTGAACTTATGGCTTATGTAATCTCCGATGAATGTATTATGTGTGGGGCATGTGAAGCAGAATGTCCTACTGATTCAATTAGTGAGGGCGATAGCAAATACGAAATTGATGCTGAAACTTGTATTGATTGTGGTGTATGTGCCAGCGTTTGCCCTGTTGAAGCCATTAGCCCTGAGTAGAAATTAATTAATTTACTTATTAAAATTTACTTATCTATAAGAAATGACCGGAGTGTAGGCTCCGGTTTTGTCTTTTTATATGCTATTTTTCATGTTTATAATTAGTATGATATTTATTTAAATGGGTAAATTATTATTAGTGGAGGTGTTATAATGAAAGAAATAAACTGCATGAGTTTTGAGTCTAAAGTTTAATTATGAAATCATTGAGAGATAAAATAGTTGTAATTGGTGCTGGATTTGTAGGTTCAACCATAGCTTATGCTGTTATGAATGCTGGCTTTGTTTCTGAAATTGTTTTAATAGATATAAATAAAGAAAAAGCAGAAGGAGAGGCCATGGATTTAAACCATGGTGCTTCTTTTGTTAAACCAGTATTAGTAAAAAGTGGTGATTACAGTGAATGTAGTGATGCCAGGGTTATTATAATTACTGCTGGACTAAACCAGAAACCAGGTGAAACAAGACTTGATTTAGTTAAAAAAAATGCAGATATATTTAAAAAAATTGTTCCAGATATTAAGGACAATACAAATGAATCTATTATTCTGGTGGTTTCAAATCCGGTAGACATTTTGACCTATCTTACCTTAAAACTTAGTGGATTCCCCCGTGAACAGGTTATTGGTTCAGGAACTGTACTTGATACCTCTCGTTTTAGATATTTATTAAGTAGAAAATGTATGATTAATCCTAAAAATATTCATGCCTATATTATTGGGGAACATGGAGACCATGAAGTTGCTGCCTGGAGTCTAACAAATATTGTAGGTATTCCGTTTGAAAAATACTGTAAATATTGTGGAGAATCCTGTTCAGAAAATGTTAAAAAAGAAATATTTGAAAAGGTCAGGATTTCGGCCTATGAAGTAATAAAAAGAAAAGAGGCAACATATTATGCTATAGGTCTTGCTGTAACTAGAATTTTAGAAAGTATATTTCGTAATGAACATACTATATTAACAGTATCAAGTGTATTAAAGGGAGAATACGGACTTTATCGTACAGCCCTTAGTTTACCAACTATGGTAGGTATAAGAGGTATTGAAAAAATATTAGCACTGGAGCTTGCCCCTGATGAGAAAAATTCTTTAGTGGATTCAGGCGGATTATTGGCCAGAGTTATAGAAGAACTAAATATAGAACTGTAGTACCTGGCAGAGTTATAATCATGATTAATATATAAGAAAATTCTAAAAATAGTCCTTGACAAGTTCTGTTTAAATATGTATAATCATAAAAAATTATGCATATAGCAGGGAGAAGAGAGGAGTGCTTAATTGTGGGTGGAAAATATTTAATAAAATTTAATTTTTTTTAATTTTATTTTATAAAGAAGCAGGATTTTATACATAGTTTGCAGAATAAAAAAACAAGTCATAAATTTTTTTGAAATTGATAATTTTTAAAGGAGCTGATTAATGATGAGTTATCTTGAAAAAGTTGATCCAGAAATATTGGAAATAATTAAGGAAGAAGAAGCGAGACAGGATAGAAATATTGAATTGATTGCTTCTGAAAACTTTGTAAGTGAAGCAGTTATGGAGGCGGCTGGTTCTTGTTTGACTAACAAATATGCAGAGGGTTATCCTGGGAAAAGATATTATGGTGGTTGTGAGGTTATAGATAAGGCAGAAAACTTAGCTATTGAGCGGGCCAAAAAGTTATTTGGTGCAGAACATGTTAATGTGCAACCCCATTCCGGTTCTCAGGCAAATCAGGCGGTTTATTTTGCAAAAGTAGAGCTTGGTGGAACCATTCTAGCTATGGACCTTACTCATGGTGGTCACCTTACCCATGGTAATCCGGTAAATATATCAGGTAAGTATTTTGATTTTATTCATTATGGTGTTACACGTGATGAAGAGATAATAGATTATGATCAGGTAGAAAGACTTGCAAAAGAATATAAACCTGAATTGATTGTAGCTGGTGCCAGTGCTTATCCCCGTGTAATTAATTTTAAAAGATTTAAAGAGATTGCAAATGAGGTAGGTGCACTCTTTATGGTAGATATGGCTCATATTGCCGGACTTGTGGCTGCCGGCCTTCATCCGAATCCAGTAGAATGGGCTGATTTTGTAACAACTACTACTCATAAGACACTCAGAGGAACAAGGGGTGGCATGATACTTTGTAAAGAAGAATATGCTAAAGAAATTGATAAGGCTATTTTTCCTGGCTTACAGGGTGGGCCACTAATGCATATTATTACAGCAAAGGCAGTTGCCTTTAAAGAAGCATTAAGTGATGATTTTAATAAATATCAAGAACAGATTATTAAAAATGCTAAGGCCATGGCTGATAGATTGCAACATTATGGTATGAAACTCGTTTCAGGTGGTACAGATAATCATTTGATGATGGTTAATTTGAATAATATGGATATTACCGGAAAAGATGCAGAAACTGCTTTAGATAAGGTTGGT
>CAZOON010000200.1:0-3845 GCA_964581445.1 uncultured Halanaerobiales bacterium
CAACCATTAATGAACCAAAAAGACTTCCTATTATAACAGCTGCAGGAATTAATAATACTTTCCATCCTGTTTTTAAGATATTTGCAAATATATCTTTTTTATCACCTAAATCCATACCAATTCCAAATAATAGTACTGCCAGAGCTATAGTTGAAATTAGATTTATATAAGATAAAAATGTTTCAGGTAATACAAATATCCCCAGGATTATCCCTACAAAAACAGAGATCCCTATTTGATACATTATTTTATCTCCACCACCATCAGCATTTATTTCTGTTTCTGTTTTGCCTTCAGTACTTATAAATACACTAATAATCTTAACTATTAATATACTAAAAATAATACTTGCCAGGGCAAAACAAATTGCCTGAATACCAAGGGTATGAATTTGATGCAAAATATTATCATCTATACCCATCCTTGCCCCCATTACCATTAATAAGATTATTAAACCCCAATCAATAATTCTGTTAGTAATTCTTTTAAACCAACCTTTATATCCAGCAAAAAAACCCGTAGCCAGAAAAAAAAGTATTAAATATATATTCATTATGGATTCACCTGCAAATTATATTTTTTTAATTTATATTGTAAGGACTGACGGGAAATTTTTAATTTCCTGGCTGCAGAACTTATATTTCCATCTGTCCTCTTTAATGCAGTCTTAATTAAGCTGCTTTCAATGTTTTCTAAAACCTCTTCCAGTGCCGGTAATTTATCATCTGAAAGATCCAATCCAATATTATCTTTAGAATTTTCTTTTTTCTGCATACGGCCTTTTATATATCCTGGAAGTGTTTCTATACCTAATTTGTTTTCATCCTGTAACATATTAAAACTGCTTTCAATAATATGCTGTAATTCCCTGACATTTCCGGGCCAATCATAATTATTAAATACTTTCTTCATCTCGGCTCTTATACCTTTAACAGATTTAGAAAATTTTTTATTATAGATATTAATGAAATGTTTAGTTAAAAGCTTAATATCACCTGCCCTTTTACGGAGAGGTGGGATTTCAATATAGACTACACTTAATCTATAAAATAAATCTTCTCGTAATTTATTTTCGGCAAGTGCTAACTCTGCTATTTCATTCATTGTAGCAATTATTCTAACATCAATATCAATCTCTTTTTGCCCCCCTATTCTTCTAACCTTATTTTCCTGTAAAACCCTCAATAATTTAGCCTGTAAAGCCATATCCATAGAGTTGATTTCATCCAAAAGTATAGTACCACCATCAGCCTGTTCAAAGAGTCCTGCTCTACTTCTAGCCCCTGTAAATCCTCCTTTTTCAGTTCCAAATAATAAACCTTCTAGAAGATCTTTGGGTAAAGCAGCACAATTTTGAGCAACAAAGGGCTTATTATTCCTCCTGCCAGCATTGTGAATACCCTGGGCAAACAATTCTTTACCAGTACCAGTTTCTCCAGTAAGCAATACTGAAGAATCGCTACCGGCGGCTTTAATTGCCAGCTTAAGTGCTTCCTGCATAACCAGACTTTCACCAACTATATCTTTAAAACTATAGCTGGTATTATTATTGTGTTTTTGTCTAAAATTTCTCTTCTTTTTATTGTTTTTATTAATATTTGTTCTTAAATTACTAATATTATTTATTAATTCCTTTAATTGAGTAATATCCCGGGAAATCTCCATAGCACCTGTTTCACCATTTTCAAAATTTAAAGGGATAGTACTATTAATGGTTGTTATCTTTTTCCCCCTACAATTGATAAATGTCTGCTGATAATTATTTATAGCTTTCATTTCCTTAAGTGTCCGCATTAAAGTGCTTGTTTCCAGAGTTAAAGAGGGATATGCCTCAAAAACATTTTTCCCCAGCACCTCTTCAGGATCAAGTCCATCAATTTCAGAAACTTTTTTATTATAAAATATGGTATAACCTTCCTGGTCAACAATATGAATACCTTCATCAAGTGAATTGAGTATAAGCTTCAGGTTCTTATCATCAAATTTTTCCACTGATTTCACCACCTGTCTTAATATATTATTCAATTTAAATCCAAAAAATCCTGTGTTAAATGCAAAATATCTTTCATAAACATGAAAAATATTTTGCATTATTTTTGCTGGTATATATATTGCATATATATTATACTGAAAATAAGCTCAGAAAGGAGCAGGATATTATAATGAAAATATTCAAAAACGGAAAAATAATAACAATGAAAGATAATAAAACAGCTGAAGCCATGGTTATAAAAAACGATTTAATCCATGACATAGGGAGCAATTCATATATCATGGAGAAATATACAAAATTAGCTGATAAGGAAATTGATCTCGAAGAAAAAACTATAATACCTGGATTTAATGATGGTCATATGCATCTTTATCAATATGCTCTTACTAAAAGTAAAGTTAATTTAACAGGAGTTAAAACAACAAATGATATAAAAAAACGAATTGACAAACATATAAATAAATTAAAATTAGGAGAAAATGAATGGCTTGAAGGCAATGGTTGGAATGAAGATATATTTCCTGAAGAAAAAATATTTACTAAAAATAGTCTGGACAAGTTTCCCTCTAACAATCCTGTATTATTAAAAAGACATTGTTTTCATGTAGCAATGGTTAATAGCAAAGCCCTTGAGCTTTCCAATATTAATAAAAATACAAAAGACCCTGAAGGTGGTAAAATCGGAAGAGACAGCGAGGGCAATCCAAATGGAATACTATATGATGAAGCAATTAGTTTAGTAGAAAAAAATATACCTAAAAAAAATGTAAATCAAATAAAAAAATTATTTAAAGATGCCTTTAAAGATCTCTCCAGAGCAGGGCTTAGCTCTATACAGACTGATGATTTTATTAATGTTGAATATCCTGAAATAATACTTCAAGCTTATAATGAATTAAATAATGAAGGTGAAATCCCGGTCAGAATAAATCTTCAAATGAGATTAAAAACTGTGGAAAAAATTAGAGAATTTGCAAGTAAAGGTATGACAACTGGTAAAGGGGATAAATATTACCGCCTGGGACCGGTTAAGTTAATTACTGACGGATCTCTGGGAGCCCATACGGCAGCATTGTTAGAACCCTACACAGACGAAGCAGAAAACACTGGAACCCTCCTTTATGAAGATGAAAAATTAAATGAATTAGTTCTGGAGGCTTATAAAAATGAATTCCAGATTGCAACACATGCAATTGGGGACAGAGCTTTGGCTAAAACACTTAAGGCATATGAAAAAGCTATAAAGAAAACAAAAAAAGATAAAAGACCTGTTGTTGTTCATGTTCAAATTGGTAATAAAGAATTATATGAAAAAATGCAGGAACTAAAAGTAATAGCAACAGTTCAACCTGTATTTGTTAGATCAGACTGGTCAGTTTGTGAAAAAAGAGTTGGAAAGATGCGTGGAAACTTGAGTTATGCCTGGAAAACTTTACTCGACACAGGCGTTAAGGTTGTAGGAAGCTCAGATGCACCTATTGAACCATTTGACCCTCTCTATGGCATATATACTGCTGTTTGCCGAAAAGACTTTGATGAAAACCCAGAGAAGGGCTGGCACCCTCAGGAAAAATTAAACATAATGGAAGCCCTTAAACTTTTTACTGTAAGCAAGCCCAACTGTTGGTATACACTGCGATATCGCCGCGATAGTAGCATGCATCCTGCTGCCCATAAAGAAATCGCATTTACCTATTATGTATTTTATTTCGCACTGATCGAAAAATGGAATATTTTCTTCAGGTTCTGCAATAAAAATTTTTTCGTTGATATCATCACTCAAGCTTTCACGAAGTTTTTTGCAGGCGATCAGGTCGTTCTCTATCTCGAAATCTTCCGGCACCACATGCGG
>CAZOON010000201.1:0-3780 GCA_964581445.1 uncultured Halanaerobiales bacterium
TAAATATATTAAACAATTTGGTATTGGAACTGAGCGTATTGAGATTGAAGCAAAATCTGAATTTTCTAATGCCTGTGTAGTACGTATGGATAGAGACACAACACGTAAAAAAGGCTCATATCGGAAAATATTAAAAAAATTGGAGAATAAGGAGATAGATATACTGGTTGGTACCCAGATGATAGCAAAAGGTCATGATTATCCAAATATTTCAGTAGTAGGTGTTATAACAGCTGATATAATTTTGAATTTACCTGATTTTCGGGCAGCAGAAAAAACTTTTCAATTACTTACTCAAGTTGCTGGTAGGACAGGCAGAAAAGATATAGAAGGTAATGTATTAATTCAAACATATACACCTGAGCATTATAGTATAGAGGCCTCAGGAGATCATGATTATGAAAAATTTTATAAAAAAGAAATTAGTATAAGAAAAGAACTTAATTATCCCCCTTTTTCTAAAATATTAAATATTACAATAAAAGATGAGAATAATAATGAGGTTATTAAAACAGCAAAAGATTTAAATTCTTTTTTGCTTTCTCTTAATAAAAAAATTGAAATTAATGGTCCTTCCCCAGCTCCTATAGAAAAGATAAAAAATAATTATCGCTGGCAGTTTTTATTAAAATTTAAGAATGAAATAAGCAGGGATAAGGTAATAAAAGATATAGAAAGTAACTTTCTTAACAGAAAAAAATATGATGTTAATATTAATATTGATGTAGACCCACAGACGATGTTATAATATATATATATTGGAGGTGATTATTATGACGACTTTAAGTATTAGAAAGATTGGAGACCCAGTTTTACGAACTAAAGCAAGGGAAGTAGAGGAGATTACTAAAAAAACCATTGAACTTTTAGATAATATGGCTAATACTATGTATAAATCAAGCGGAATTGGTCTTGCAGCTCCACAGGTGGGTATTTTACAAAGGCTTATAACAGTTGATGTTGACCATAAAAAACTATATAAATTAATTAATCCGGAAATAATAAGTGAAGAAGGAAAAGCAATTATGGAAGAGGGATGTCTAAGTATTCCTGGTGAACAGGGGGCAGTTGTGCGGGCTAAAAAAGTTCTTATCAGGGCCTTAACTCAAAATAATGATGAAATTGAAATAAAAGCTGAAGGTCTATTAGCACGAGCATTCCAACATGAAATTGATCATCTTAACGGAGTACTATTTGTAGATAAAGTTGTTGATATGGAAGATTTTAATAAAAAAAATATTAGTGAATTGTAAAAAACGAGGTGGTATTTTGGATATTGTATTTATGGGAACTCCAGATTTTGCTATCCCTTCTTTAAATATATTAAATGATGACCCTGAAATAAATATAAAATCTGTAATTACTCAACCAGATAGAAAAAAAGGCAGAGGCCAGAAGGTACTTCCATCACCTATAAAAAAAATTGCTCAAAAAATGAATTTATCTGTATTTCAACCACTTAATGTAAATAGTAATGATTCACTAGAATACTTTAAAAATATTAATCCAGATCTAATTATTGTAGTTGCTTATGGACAGAAATTATCAAAGAAATTATTGGATTTACCAAAATATGGCTGCATTAATTTGCATGCCTCACTTTTACCTAAATATAGAGGCTCCAGTCCAATTCATATGGCTATAATTAATGGAGATGATGTTTCTGGTGTTACGACTATGTTTATGAATGAGGGTCTGGATACTGGTGATATTATTTATCAAAAAAAACTTAAAATAAAGGATGAATATACTGTAGGTGAATTTCATGATAAATTAGCTAATATTGGAGCGAATTTATTGCTTGAAACTACAAAAAATATTATAAATGGTGTTGCTCCAAAATTTAAACAGAATGAAAATGATGCCAGTTATTCTTCAAAATTAAACAAAAAGATTGGAAAAATAAACTGGAATAAATCTGCTATTGAAATATTTAATCTTGTTAGAGGTGTTAATCCCTGGCCTGGTGCCTACACTTATTTTAGAGGAGATTTATTAAAAATCTGGGAAGTAGATTATGATTTAGGGATTAATAATTATAATAGTAATTATGGTGAAATAATAAAGGTTTTAGATAATAAAGGAATTTTTGTTAATACTTCTAATGGTGTTATTAATATTATTACTTTACAATTAGCAGGTAAAAGGAGAATGAATTTTAAAGACTTTATTCACGGTTATCATATAGAAATAGGCGAAAAATTTAACTAAAAGGAGGTAGAGTATGCCTTTTTTCCCGTTTTTTTATGATCCAACTTTTATTTTATTAATACCTGCGATGCTAATTGCAGTATATGCTCAATATAAGGTGAAAAGCGCATATAATAAATATAGTAAAGTTAAGAGTAGCAAAGGGCTTAGCGGAGCAGATGTATCGAGAAAATTATTAAATAGTTATGATATTGATAATGTTGAAGTTAAAAAAATTGAGGGTAATCTAACTGATCATTATGATCCTGTCAAAAAGATATTGAATCTTTCTAAAGATATTTATAATAGTAATTCTTTAGCTGCTATTGGTATAGCTGCTCATGAAACAGGTCATGCAATCCAGGATGCAGAAAATTATAAAGCAATGTCTATTCGTGCCAGCCTGGTTCCAGCAGCAAATATAGGATCTAGCTGGGGATTACCTCTGGCTATATTTGGATTTTTCCTTCAATCTCAATTTATGATTGGATTGGGATTTATAGTTTTTTTAGCTGCTGTGTTATTTCATCTTGTTACATTGCCGGTAGAATTTGATGCCAGTAATCGTGCTATAAAACTACTTGCTCGGGGAAATTATTTGACAGATATAGAGTTGCAGGGAGCTAGAAAGGTTTTAAGGGCGGCTGCATTTACTTATGTAGCTGCAACCTTAGTTGCAATAGCAAATTTACTAAGAATATTGTTGTTATTCGGCATGGGTCGGGATGATTAAATTTTTAATCATCCTGCTTTTTTCATATTATTAATTATTTAGTATTAATTATGTTAGAATTAGAAGAGGGATATTTATGTATTTAAAGAAGGATTTAAAGGAATTAACGAGAAAAGAGTTAATAGAACTTTTTAAAAATAATAAAATTAAAGGATATAGAGCTAAACAGGTTTATAATTGGTTATATCAAAATGGGATAGAAAATCCATTAAGGATGAAAAATATTCCTGAAAGACTTAGAAAAACTATTAATAATGAATTTAATATTACTGATTTAAAATTGTCAAAAAAACTGCTAGCTGAGGATGGAACTATTAAATATCTCTGGGAATTAAGTGATAAAGAAAAAATTGAAAGTGTTTATTTGCCAAATTATGATAAACAACGTTATACAGTATGTCTTTCTACTCAACTTGGTTGTGCTATGGGTTGCAAATTTTGTGCTACAGGATTAAGTGGTTTAATTAGGAATCTTACACCGGGTGAAATTGTTGATCAATTGTATAAAATACAGGTCGATATAAGTAAAGAAGATGAATTTAGAAATCCAAGGATTTCTAATGTTGTATTTATGGGTATGGGAGAACCTTTAAATAATATTGATGCCTTATTTAGGTCTATTGATATCTTTAATGATAAGCATGGTTTTAATATTGGCATGAGAAAAATGACAGTTTCTACTTCTGGTATTATTGATGGTATTAAAAGAATTGCAATAGAAAAGCCACAATTGGGATTAGCTATTTCATTGAATGCCTCCAATAATCATATTAGAGATAATTTAATGCCTATTAATAAAAAATATCCTATTGAACAATTATTTAAAGCTGTTAATTTTTATCAGAATAAAACAAATC
>CAZOON010000202.1:0-1605 GCA_964581445.1 uncultured Halanaerobiales bacterium
TTTATTTTAAACTTTTCTGCAATATTAAGGGCATCCCGCGCATCATCTTTTTTGCTATAACAGGGCATAATTATGCCCAGAACATTATCATAAAAGGCTTCTTTACATAATACAGAGGTGACTGAAGAATCTATACCACCACTTAATCCAAGTACAACCCCTTTAGCCCCGGCGTCCTGAACCTTTTCTCTTATCCATTTGACCAAAAACTTTTTAACATATCCATAATCTAAATTGCTTTCTTTCATATATTATCACCACTTTTCAATAATTTCTTAGATAATTAGATTATCATCTTTTGGATCTCTATTATTATATTCACTGGCTTTTTCACTAAATCCATCTCTACCAAGAACCCCGTAAGTATAATGTTTACCAAGCTCAACCCCGGGTTGATTAAAGGCATTAATATTAAATAGTTCACCCGCCATTGCTGTCTGCAGCTCCAGCATAAAAATTAATTGACCTATAGTATATTCATTTAATACGGGTAAGATAATGCTTTTATTCATCCTTCCTCTTTTAGTTAAGGCTAGCTCTGTGGCCATTTTTTCCGTTTTTAGCAATTTATTTAAACTATGACAACCTAGATATGAAACTCCAGCAATATCATCATATATTTTAGGTATTTCAATCTGAACACCAAAATCTTCAAGCTCTAAAAAGCTTATTATCTTATCATAGGGACCTTCCATATAAAGCTGCACTTGAGAATGCTGATCAGTTACCCCCAGCGACTTAACTGGAGTAGGCCCAATATTTACTTTATTTTTTTCTCTATCATATTCCTTGCCTAATGACTCAGCCCATAATTGCCGAAACCAATCAGCCATATCTTTTAGATTATGTGAATAGGGCATCATAACATTAATTTTTTTACCCTGGTAATAAGCAATATAGTTTAACAGGGCATTAAGATAAGCAGGATTTTTCCAGATATTTTTTGTCCTGCATCTTTCTTCCATAGCCCTGGCGCCTTCCAATAATTTTTTAATATCAATACCACAAAAAGCAGCAGATAAGAGACCTACTGGTGTTAAAACAGAGAATCTACCACCAACATTTTCAGGTATATAAAAGGTTTTAAAATCTTCTCTTTTGGATATTTCAATCAAATAACCTGAATCTCTACTGGTAGTGGCAATAAAATGTTTTGAAAGCCTGTCTTCTCCTACTTTTTCTGAAAGGATTTTTCGAACTATAAGGAACTGGCTCATTGTCTCTGCTGTTCCACCTGATTTAGAAATAACATTAAAGAGTGTTCGCTCTAAGTCAAGGGTCTCCAGTAAACTTTTCAAACGTAAGGGGTCCACATTATCAGGGACAAAAAGACGGGGTCTGTTCTTTCTTATATCACTTCTGTAGTTATAATAGGGATCATTCAAAGCAGTTTGTAGGGCAATATTCCCCAGAGCAGAGCCACCTATGCCAAGCACAACAAAGTTATCATATTTACCCTCTAAACTAGCAACTGTATCTAAAATATCATTAATAATTTCCTCTTCTTGATAGGGTAATTCTAAAAATCCTGAAGATGATTTTCGTATATTCCGATCAGCCTGAAAAATATTATCATTATATTTTTCTATAATTTCTCTTTTCAAG
>CAZOON010000202.1:1615-3779 GCA_964581445.1 uncultured Halanaerobiales bacterium
CCATGCTCTGTACCAAGTCTTTCAGCAAACATATTATTGACATCAAGTTTTATCTCATCAGTCAATATTTATCCCTCCTTTTTTACATGTTTTGCAATTCTGGCAGCAAGATAGGCATTATTTTTAACCAGGGAAATATTTGTATTTAAACTCTTTCCATCTGTTAAATTTACAATCTTTTTCAGAAGAAAAGGTGTTATCCTTTTACCTGAAATATCCTTTGTTTTTGCCTCCTTTAAGGCATTTTCAATAGCAGTTTTAATTAATCCCGGCTCAATTTCTGATTCTTCTGGAACTGGATTGGCAATTAAAACACCACCATCAAGCCCCAGTTCCCACTTTACATTAATAATATCTGCGGCCTCTTCAGGAGTATTAACCATATAATCAACTTTAAAGGGGCTTAAACGAGTATAAAAATCGGGGAAAATATCTGTTTGATAGGTAAGAACAGGTACACCATAGGTCTCCAATTTTTCCAGAGTAGCCCCTATATCCAGTATTGATTTCACCCCGGCTGAAACAACAGCAACTTTTGTTCTCTTAAACTCTTCAAGGTCAGCAGAAATATCAAAGCTTTTTTCAGCCCCTCTATGTACACCACCTATTCCCCCGGTTGCAAATACTTTTATACCGGCAAGAGAAGCACAATACATAGTAGCAGCAACAGTAGTAGCCCCACTACCATTCTTTGCTATTATAATTGCCAGATCCCTTCTGCTCACCTTTATTATATTCTCTGCACGAGCAAGGTATTCAAGCTCTTCTCGATTTAAACCAATCTTTATTCTGCCATTTATTATGGCAATAGTAGCTGGAATAGCCCCTTCTTTCCTGATAATATCCTCCAGGGAAAGTGCTGTTTCAAGATTATCCGGGTAAGGCATACCATGAGAAATAATAGTTGATTCAAGGGCTACTACTGGCTTATCTTTTATTATGGCATCTTTAAGCTCATCTTTAATATCAATGAATTTCATTTATATCCCCCCAGAACTTATAACATTATCCTTTTTAATCTTAAGTTGACTGTTCTTTCTGTCATCAGAGCCACTCTAGCAGCCTTCATACCAATTCTAGCAGCCTCTTTTAAGTCTTTTCCTTCTATCAAACCATATACAAAACCTGCTGTAAGAGCATCTCCTGCTCCTGTAGTCTCCCTATATTTTTCATATTCAAGTGGTAGCGCTGGAATATATTCATCCTCATTTTCATTTATCAAAAATACACCATTTCTACCCATACTCACAAGTATAGTTAAATCCAGTCTTCTTTTTTGATATTCAGTCTTTATTAAATCCAGATTATCAAGAACATCAGTCTTTTTTTCTATATCAAATATATTTAGTATCTCATCCAAATTTGGTGTTAATATATCTATTTTATCAATATGATTCTTAATTTTATTACTCTTATCAACAGATACAGTATCCACTACTGTCGTTATTTGATAGGCCTCAGCTAATTTCAAAAGATAATAAATTGATTCTTTCATTAAATTGGTATCAATAACAAGATAACTGGCATTTTCCATAATACTACTATTTTTCTGCAAAAATTCCGGGGTAATCTCTTTCATAATCTCCATATCGGATATTGCATTAAGTAAATCCCCATTAGAATTTAAACATACCATATATTTACCAGTATTATATCTTGTTGTCCTGACAACATGATTTAAATTTAAAGATGGTTTCATAGTTTCATTAATAATAACTTTACCATAGTGATCTTCACCAACTGCAGTTAACAAAATTGTATTCACATCAAGCAAAGCAAGATTTTCAGCAATATTTCTGGCTACACCACCTAAACTTTCATTAATAAATCCGGGAGAAGAAGAGCCTCTGACACAACGCATAAAAGGATATCCTTTTAAATCAAAATTGCTTCCCCCAACAACCACAATCTTTTTTTCAGGAGAAATAATGTAACCTTTCCCTTTAATATATCCCTTTTTATTTAAATTATGGATATGAGTGCCAACAGCAGAAGGTGAAATATTTAATTTTTCTGCTATTTCTTCCCTGGATACAGTTGGATCCAACTTTAATAATCTAAAAATCTCTTTTTCTCTCCCGGTTAGAGACATATAATTGTCCTCCTATTCAATTTTATAAAATTATTACAAAAGTAATTTAATCTATATATTAAAATTAGATAT
>CAZOON010000203.1:0-3722 GCA_964581445.1 uncultured Halanaerobiales bacterium
TAATTAGACTATATGCATCCATAATTGCAGTCGGCTCAGGGGTTAAAACAATAATCGCCTCATCTGCTGCCCTGATAAAATTAACTACACTTTTATGAATCCCGGCTCCAATATCAATTAAAACAAAATCATAATCCTCTTCCATTTGATTGGATGCCTCAAGTAATCTGATTACCTCCTCAAAACTGATATCAATTAAATCTTCCACCCCTGAAGTACCCGGAAGAATATTTATTCCATCTGGGCCCTCAATGATCGCTTCTTTAAAACTGGATCTTCCCTTTAAAACATGGCTTAGATTATAAGATGGGGTTAAGCCTAAAAGAATATCTATATTGGCCATACCAATATCAGCATCTATTAATAAAACACTTTCTCCCATCTTCTGTAAAGATAATCCCAGATTAACCGTAGTATTAGACTTACCCACTCCACCCTTGCCACTGGCAATAGCAATAATCCTTGTATTTTTCCCAGTATCTTTTCTCTTATTATCTTTTACCTTTTTTCTTAATCTCGCTGCCTGATCAATCATAGAGATCACCCAGAATATAATTTGCTAAAACATCTGCTCTGGCAACACTTATATCATCAGGTACATCCTGTCCATATGTAAAATAAGAATAGGGTAAATCGTATCTTTTCTTAATATTTATTATATCACCAAAAATGGTGGTTTCATCAAATTTTGTTAATAATATTTTCTGAGGATTTAAAATATTAAACCTGGATATAATTTTTTTAATATCATTACTTTTAGTATTCAAGCTCAAAAGAAGGTGAACCTCATTAATTAAATTACCTGTACATATCTTTTGCAATTGTTCAAGTTGTATCTCGTCCCTCCAACTGCTTCCAGCAGTATCAACAAAAACCAGCTCAAAATCCCGGTAATCATCTTCCAGTATCTCTTTAATCTCATTTATATTATAGGCAATCTTTAAGGGTATATTTATTATATCACTATATGTTTTTAACTGCTCTACAGCAGCAATTCGATATGTATCAGAGGTAATGAGGCCAACCCTTTTATTGTCATCAAGAGCAAAACGGGCCGCAAGTTTGGCAATAGTTGTTGTTTTACCAGCACCTGTCGAGCCAGCAAAGAGGATTACACAGCGATCAAAACCAGTCTTTATTTCTCTTGATGAGCCAATAATATTTATTAATTCTTTGCGAAGTATTTCAAGAAGCTGATTATAATCACCTTCATCAAATTTTTCAAGTTTATTAATAATCTGTTTACATAAATCAATCTCAATACCCTGTTTAAGTAAATGATTATATATTCTAATTAGATTATCCGAAAGAGCTTCTACAAAACCATCAGCCTGCCATCTTTGAGAAAAGGTATTAAACATCTCTTTTAACTCATTAATTTCCTGCAGGGCCTGAGTATTATTCTTATCCTCTTCCTCAAGTGCAGCCAGGACTTCTATCTGTGTTTTTCCAAAAAACCCAAAAATCCCACCTTTTTTATATTTTCTGGTATTTAAAATAATAGCATCTGAACCAAGCTCTGATTTAACTTTAAATATTGTATCCTGTATAGTATCTCCAACATATTTTTTTACCTTCAACTCAGCTCACCGTCCCTATTATTTCAAGATTCAAATCTGACCCCAGTTCATTATATGAAAGAACTATTAATTCTTCAAATGAACGGGCTGTTAATTCTTTTAGTGGTCTTCTTATAATAGGTGAAGATAGGAGTATGGGGTTATGCCCCTGCTCAAGTAATTTCTGTACTGTACTCACTATCTTATTAATCAATTCCTGAGCATTTTGTGGTTTTAAAGAAAGATAATTACCCTGATCAGACTGATCCAATGACTGGCTCAGATTATCTTCAAGCTCAGGGTCAAGTGTTACCGCAAAGAGACTACCATCATCTTCACTAAATAAACTGCTAATCTGTCTGGAAAGAGATTGTCTGACATATTCAGTTAATATCTGTATATCTTTGGTTTTAGGGGCATAATCAGCCAGAGTTTCCAGTATAGTAACTAAATTCTTAATTGGAATTCCTTCCCACAATAAATTCTGTAAAACCTTTTGTATTTCACCCAGGGACATCAGCTCCGGCAGTAATTCATCTACAACCGCTGGATAGTCATTCTCTGTACCATCAATTAATTCCTTTACTTCCTGTCTTCCCAGCAATTCATAGGAATGACTTTTAATAAGCTCAGTAAGGTGTGTTGCCATAACTGAAGGTGGGTCAACAACTGTATAATTAGACATCTCTGCTTCTTCTCTCTGACTTTCACTAATCCAGATAGCCTCTGTTCCAAAAGCAGGCTCTCTTGTCTTAATACCACTAATTTCCTTTGTTGTCACACCTGAATCCATCGCCAGATAATGATCTGCTAATATCTCATACCGGCTAATCTCAACACCCTTTAATTTTATCCTGTAGGTATTTGGCTCAAGTTGAAGATTATCAAGTATCCTTACAGGTGGTACAATAATTCCCATTTCCATAGCCGTCTGCCGCCTTATCATCGCCACCCTATCCAGAAAATCACCACCCTGCTCAGGCAATACAAGTGAGATAAGATTATAACCAACTTCCACTTCCATAGTATCTACCTTTATCAAACTTGCCAATTCTTCTGACTGCGGCTGTCGTAACTTTTGCTCATCTTCGACCTCTTCTTTTTTCTCTATAACCTTTTCTTCTGTCTCTTTTCTCATTATATAACCCAATCCACCGACCAAAATAGCTAATATAAGAAAGGGTATAGTTGGTAGACCAGGTATAAAGCCAAGTAATGAAAGAACAGCTGCACTGATTAGAAGTGCTTTAGGTTGTCCTGTTAGCTGTCCCGATATGTCTTCACCCATAGTGCTTTCAGCAGCAGCCCTGGTAACTACCATACCGGTTGCTGTAGATATTAATAGAGCAGGTACCTGGCTAACGAGACCATCACCAACAGTTAATAAAGTATAGGTCTGGGCCGCCTCAGCAATTTCCATTCCCTGTTGAGCCATACCAATTACCAGACCTCCAATAATATTTATAAAAGTAATTATAATACCAGCAATTGCATCACCTTTAACAAATTTACTGGCACCATCCATAGCACCATAGAAATCTGCCTCATGACGAATTTTTTCCCTCTGTTTTCTTGCTTCCTCATCAGAGATACTACCGGCATTAAGGTCAGCATCTATACTCATCTGTTTTCCCGGCATAGCATCAAGAGTAAAACGCGCGGCAACCTCAGCTACCCTTTCAGCACCTTTTGTAATAACCACAAATTGAATTATTACAATAATCAGGAAGATGATTAGCCCCACAACATAATTACCACCAACAACAAAATTACCAAAACTCATTATTACCTTACCTGCATATCCCTGACCTAAAATCAAACGTGTTGTTGAAACATTTAACCCTAATCTAAAAAGGGTTGCAAAAAGCAATAAGGAAGGAAACACAGAAACCTGCAATGGCTCCGTAATATATACACTAACCAGGATTATAACCATGGAAAAAGTTATATTTGTAGCCAGTAAAAGGTCCATGAAAAATGTCGGTATAGGAATAATAAACATAATAATTATCCCTACAACAGCCAGGGCAAAAATAATATCTATATTTTTTCTTAGATTACTTGTCATTGCTGGCACAGTTTATCACCTTTTCTAATGTTTCTTCTGATAGATAAATGCAAGTATTTCAGCTACTGCCTGATAAAGATCAATAGGTATTTTCT
>CAZOON010000204.1:0-3705 GCA_964581445.1 uncultured Halanaerobiales bacterium
CTTGGAAAACCAGATGAAAAACCACCATATGATCGTTTTACCTGGTTTGCTATGTTATTTAGCGCAGGTATGGGAATTGGACTGATTTTTTGGGGTGTATCTGAGCCTATCTGGCATTATATCTGGCCAGCAACAGGTGCCGGTGCAAGTGCTGTTGCGGAAACACCTGAAGCTGCTGTTAATGCAATGAGACTTTCTTTTTTCCATTGGGGAATACATCCCTGGTCAATATATATAATGGTTGGTGGAGCCCTGGCATATTTTTCTTATCATCGTGGTTTACCAATGATGCTAAGCTCTACTCTAGAGCCTTTACTGGGAAAAGATAATTTAGATGGTTTCTGGGGTAAAACTGTTAACATTCTTGGTGTTTTTGCAACACTTTTTGGTCTTGCAACTTCTTTAGGTCTTGGCGCAATGTCAATTGCCAGTGGTATGCATCATATGGGTTGGGTTTCAGGAACCGGTATGGGAGTACAGGTTGTGATTGTAATTGTAGTCACAGCTGCTGCTGTTATTTCAACTGTCACTGGTATTGATAAAGGAATAAAATGGTTGAGTAGAATAAATGTCGGGATAGTAATCTTTTTATTAACACTTGTTTTCCTTACTGGCCCAACATTATTCTTTTTGAAAATCTTCACAAATACTACCGGACAATATATACAACATTTTATTGAGATGTCTTTCATGTCTGATGCCATTATGGATAACCCCTGGCTTGATGCCTGGACAGTATTTTACTGGGCATGGTGGATAGCATGGGCACCTTTTGTAGGCACATTCGTTGCGCGTGTTTCAAGAGGTAGAACAATAAGAGAATTTATTATTGGTGCATTATTTATTCCCGTTCTTGTAAGTTTTGTATTTTTTGCTATCTTTGGTGGTGCAGGACTACATATAGAAATCTTTGGTTCTGGAGGACTTGCTGATGCAGTAAGTATAAGTAATGCTGCAGGTTTTTACACTGCATTAACACATTTTCCAATTGCACCATTTTTAATTTTTCTTGGTACACTTTCTGTAACCTTATTCTTTATTACTTCATCTGATTCAGCTACCTATGTTAATGGTATGTTAACATGTCAAGGTGATCCAAATCCTCCTACTTCTCTAAGAGTAATCTGGGGGGTATCTGAAGGTACAATTGCTGCAATACTTCTATTTACTGGAGGTTTATCAGCATTACAAACGGCTTCAGTTGTTAGTGGTTTCCCATTTATGATTTTTATGTTCTTTATGGTTTATTGTTTATTAAAAGCTGTACATGAAGATTATAGAACAAAAATTTCAAATGAAACCAGTGTTAATATCGAAGGAGAAACCACTACAGCATAAAGTAAAATAATATTTGGTTGTAAGTCGATATGGCTTGCAACCAAATATAATAAATATTTTTTTTAATAATCATTTAATCATGATTAGATTTTCTAAATAATTATTTAAAGGAGGAATAAAAATGGCAGATTTTGAAGAAATGGGAAATGCAGTAATAAAAGGAGACGCAGAAACAGCTGATGATTTAACTCGTAAAGCTGTAGATGAGGGTGTTGAGCCTTTAGACATTATCAACCAGGGTTTAATAGGTGGTATGGATGTAGTTGGTAAAAGATTTAAAGCGGGTGATATGTTTGTACCCGAGGTACTTATGTCTGCTAAAGCTATGAAGGCTGGTATGAATATTGTTAGACCATTACTACTTGAAGGAGATATGCCTTCTGCAGGTAAAGTATTACTGGGAACAGTTTCCGGTGACTTACATGATATCGGTAAAAATCTTGTGGGTATGATGATGGAAAGTGGTGGATTAGATATAGTTAATCTAGGAACTGATACATCACCAGAAGAATTTGTTGAAGCTGTAAAAGAACATAAACCTGATGTTATTGGTATGAGTGCTTTATTAACTACAACAATGCTTTCAATGAAAGATACCATTGAAGTACTGGAAGAAGAAGGTTTAAGAGATAGTGTTAAGATAATTATTGGTGGAGCCCCTGTAACTCAGGATTTTGCTGATGAAATTGGAGCAGACGGTTGGGCACCAGATGCCGCAGCAGCTAAAGACCTTGCATTTGAGTTGATCGATAAGAATTAAAAGAAGGGAAGGAGAGAATATTATGAGTAGATATGTTAGGACTCGATACAATGTTAATAAAACTGTTAATTTTAGATCATTAAGTGATGAAGAGAGAAGATTAATATATGAATCTGCACTGGAAGTTTTAGAAAGAACAGGTGTAATGGTTTATGATGAAGATTCCCGGAGAGTTTTAGAAGAAGCTGGTTGCTGGGTTGAAGATGAATTAGTTAAAATACCAATAGGCATATCAGATTGGGCAGTTAAAACTGCACCTTCTAAAATATTATTATATGACAGAGATGGCAATAGAAAATTAGATATTTCAGGCCATAATACATATTATGGTCCTGGACCAACTAACACTTATCATCAAGACCCTTATACAGGCGAAAGAAGAAGGCCAGTTCTGGAAGATACTAGAAGAGTCGGTAGAGTTTGTGATGCGCTTACAAATATAGATTTTGTTATGGATTTGGGTACTCCTACTGGTGTAACAGATACTATAGCAGATGTGTATGCTTTTAAAGAACTGGTTGAAAATACTAAAAAACCAATTGTTCACTGGGGGTTTGACATTGATCAATATCAAGATATAATAGATATTGCATCAGCTGTAGTAGGGGGCTTAGAAAATTTGCAGAAAAAACCTTTTATGTTCCTTTACTCAGAACCAACCTCTCCTTTATTACATTCACGTGAAGCTATAGCAAAAGTGTATTTTGCTGCAAAGAATAAGATTCCTATTGTTTATACCCCTTGTGTAATGTCAGGTGCTACTACTCCGGCAAGTATGGCAGGCACATTGGTGCAGGGAATATCTGAAAGTATAACAGGTATTACAGTATCACAGTTAACTCGTAAAGGAACACCTATTATTATGGGTGGAGTATATAGTATTATGGATATGAATACTACTGTATTTAGTTACGGTGCTCCAGAATTCCAACTTCTACAGGCAGGTATTGCTGAAGTTGCTCATTATATGGGTGTGCCAGTTTTCGGTACAGCTGGTTGTACAGATTCTCATACAATGGACGGTCAGGCAGCAGCTCAAGCTGCAATGAGTATTTTGATGGCTGCAGAATCTGGAGCAAACATGGTCCATGATTCTGGATATATTAGTGCTGGTGACACAGGCTCACTTGAACAGCTGGTTCTAGATGATGAAATTATAGGTATGGTCAAAAGAATAATGCGAGGTATTGCTGTAAATGATGAAACCCTTGCAATTGATGTAGTTGATAATGTTGGTCCTGGCGGACACTTCCTTGGTGAAGAACATACATTAAATCACTTTAAAGAACAAACCTGGTTCCCCACATTAATTAATAGAATGAGATATGATGGCTGGAAAACCCAGGCAAATGGAACAACAATGGGTGAGCGTGCGAATGAAAAACTTCTTAAAATAATTGATGAACATGAAGTTGAATCACTCCCAGAAGATGTTCTGAATAAGATTAATAAAATTGTTGAAAAAGCTGAGAAAAGAGAAGCTAATAAAAGTGGTAGAAAAAAAATTGATGGAATGAAATAATTAATATTAACAATATAAAGGAGGATTATTAAATGGCAGATTTTGAAGAAATGGGAAATGCAGTAATAAAAGGAGACGCAGAAAC
>CAZOON010000205.1:0-3705 GCA_964581445.1 uncultured Halanaerobiales bacterium
AGAATGAAGATTAAAATTTTTTTCTTCATATTCAGCCACTCCTTAAATATAAATGTTAAAAAAATAACATATATATTTAATTTTCTCGTAAATTTACCATAATCCTTTTTTCAAAAAAGGATTATGGTGATTGATACAGAAAAGTTTGATAGTATAATTGCAATCAAGATTACAATATACTATAATTCAAGTAAGTGATTAATAATATAGGAGGCTAAGATAATGGAAGATAGAGAGAGAATTCTAAAAGCCTTAAAAGAAACAGAGATTCTTAAATTTCCAGATAAATTAATTTCAACTTCAAAAAGTACAAAGCTTCATTATTATATGTTAAGTAAATTTTCTGAAGACGATGAAGATGGTCCGCAAAGAACTAGGATTAGAGAGGGCAATATTATCTGGGATAAGCCAAAATTACTTACCCCTGGTTATATTTCCCGGATGGAAGGTTTTAGTCTGGAAGCCCGAAAGGCTTTTCAAATAGTTGCGGGCCGGACTCCAGATTTAGCTGGTTTGTTTTATAAAATGAATTATAAGAAGGAATCTCTGCGTTCTTTTAATGTAAGTAAAAGTATAGAATCCACTTATGAAAGGTTAAAAAGTGATATTGAAGCTAAAGGGGCTATACTTACAGCAGTTATTAAAGGTATAGACGAATTATGGGATGTATCTCTGGCAAAATTTATTCAACAATTAATTGTAAAAAGTGCCATGAACTCTCAAATGCCCTATTATCAAAACAGGGGACTTATGAGCAAGGATGAGTCTGGAAACCCTGTAGTAACCAGAAATCTGGAAGGATTACCTATTGCTGCCAGTAAAGAAATTGAAGAAATGTTTGCCCGGGTAAAGAATGGAGAATTAGATCCATCTAAGTTAAAAAAAGAATTGGATAATTGGGGAGTATATAAGGCCTATGAAGATAGATTTTTAAATTTATTTCGTAAATAGTTTACATTAATGTCTTAAAGGAATTTAATATTCTTTGTCGAATTTTATTAATATAGGATGATTAATTAATATTACTCGATTTTTTAACAATATTTAAAGGAATTTTTATAATAACATTGAATGTAATTATGTGATGTTAAATTATTTGATTTCAAGGGGATGAATACTAATAATGAATAATGATGTAGAAATGTATGAGGATGAGATTGATTTAAGAGAGTTAATTAAATTAGTTTGGGATAATAAAAAATTAATATTTTCTGTCATGATTGCCGCATTATTAGTTGTTTTTTTATATTTTCAATTTTTTTATACGGAAATTTTTAAAACAGAAAGTCTTATACAATTATCAAATGTTGGCGGAGTTTATAGTGAGCCTTTAAGCTCTATGAATTATATTAAAAATACAGATTTAGTACATAATATCTTAAACGAATTAAATCAGGATTATAGTTTGCAGGGAACAAGAAATTTTCTTGATAGAAATATTACTGTTAGCAATATTGAAGGTACAGATATATTAAAACTGGAGTTAAAATATAAAGATCCTGTTATTGCAAAAAATGTACTGGTAATGACTATTAATGATTTTAAAAAGTCTTCTCAGGATTATTATAATCAGATAATTAATAATAAAAATGAATATCTTGATAAATTAAATTCTGAAGAAAAAGTTCTGGACACTGAAATCAAATATATCAGCTCGCAAATTGATAATTATGATTCTAATAATTTAAACACTGCAGAAAATAGTATATTGTATAATAATATGATAAGTAAATTAGAATCTCTCCGTATTCAGAAAGAAAATATGATGGTAAGAAAACAAAATTTAAAAGAAGAAATTTTAAGTTATTATCCTGTAAAAGTAATAAATGAGCCCTATTATCCTGAAATGCCAGTTGATAATCAATTAATGCTTAAACTTGCTATTGCAGTGATTCTGGCCTTGATGACCAGTGTTTTTTACATATTTTTTAGAGAATTCATGAAAGAAGGCGAAGTAGAAACTGAAAAAGAATATAATAAAGAATATAATAAAGAATTGAAAAAAGAAAGAGATAATATAAGGGCTCCTGAAAGTGTATTTAAAATTGAGTCTAAAAAATAAATGGGGTATTTTTTTGGAGGTTTATAATTAATAAAAATAAAATTACTGTAATTGGTACCGGCTATGTGGGCCTTGTTGGAGGGGTTTGCCTGGCCGATTTTGGTAATAAAGTCAGGAATGTTTATGAAAAAGAGGAGCTTCTGAAATATAATATTGAATATATAGGAGTGGGGGTATGTTAGATTTTTTGCAAAAAAGTATAGATCTTATTGATGAGGGTTTGATTGTTATTGATAATAAGGCCAGGATTAAGGTCTATAATCAAGCTGCCTATTATATTTTTGTAATTGATCCCCGCTTTGGCCCCGGGCATAAAGAAGGTCGCCTGGAAGAAGGCGATATAATAGTTATTTCCGATAATTCGCTTGGTGAAGATGATGGTGATTTAAGTCCTGCTGACCTTGAGCTTCTTGGGGCAGATCCTGGAGAATTAAAGAAGGGGGATGCCTTTGTTCTTATTGGCAGGAAAGGGGCAAAACCTGCTTCGGCTGTTTTTAAAAAAAGTTCCAATAAAGATAAGAAAATATATGTTGAAAAAGAGATAGATGGTTTGAAGATAGTATCAGCTATTGATTTTGAAAATAAGATTCTAAAAATTGGTATAAATAAAAAAACTTATCCCTTTTATTATTTTTATGCTGCAGGTAATATGATTATTTTGGATGGCGAGACAAAGGAGCTAAAATTTTATCAAACCCTGGGTTATACGGCCAGAAAAGAAGATATAAAAAATATACTTATGGGTAAAAAATATATAAGTAAAGGACCAGCAGGGAAAAGGCCGGAATTATTTAATAAAAATATTTCTCAATATCATCCTGATTCAGAGATTATTAGACAATTGATTGATGTTGCTAATGAGAGGGGAAAAGAGATAAGGGATGTTGAGTCTATAATAAATGGTGTCCCGACAAGGGCTTCAATTTTTGCCATCAAAGATAATGGTGAAGTAATAGGCGCCATGTTAAAGGTTAAAAATATTAAAGAATTGAAAGAATTAATTGCAGAAAAAAATAAGGTTCTGGATTCTATACAGATACTGGAAAAACGACTTACAAAAAATCCTTTTGATGAACTTATAGGTATAAGTACTAAGTTTGTTAAGGCTAAAAAAATGGCTGTTAAAGCCAGTGAATCAATCTCTAATGTTTTGTTGCTGGGTGAAAGTGGTACAGGAAAAAATGAATTTGCCCGGGCGATTCATGAGGCCAGCTCACGCAAAAATGGCTCTTTTATTTATATAAATTGTGCTTCCATCCCAGAAAATCTCTTTGAAAGTGAACTTTTTGGTTATGAAAAAGGCTCATTTACCGGGGCCCTTCCCGGCGGGAAAAAAGGCAAATTACAACAGGCAGATAAAGGTACGCTTTTTCTTGATGAAGTGACAGAGCTTTCTCTTGCCCTGCAGGCTAAACTGCTTAACTTTTTGCAGACAAGGAGATTTACAAGGGTCGGTAGTGTTGAGGAAAAAGAAGTAGATATTAGATTAATTTTTGCTACAAATGAAAAACTTAATAAATTGGTGGAAAAGGGTGAGTTTAGAGAGGACTTTTATTTTCGTATAAATGTACTACCCATTACTCTTCCGCCATTAAGAGAAAGGCGAGAAGATATACCTTTACTGGCAAGAATCTTGCTTAATA
>CAZOON010000206.1:0-3705 GCA_964581445.1 uncultured Halanaerobiales bacterium
AGAGAATGATGAGGGCAATAGATGGTTCCATAGTGTATGGATTTCTGGGAGAGGATATTTTTGGAAGCGATTTTTCTTTTGAGGCAGAGATTCGTCTGGGTGCAGGTGCGTTTGTTTGTGGTGAAGAGACAGCATTAATAGCTTCCATTGAGGGGAAAAGAGGAGAGCCAGGCCCAAAACCTCCATTCCCGGCAGAATCTGGATTATGGGATAAACCTACAAATATTAATAATGTGGAAACCCTGGCAAATGTTTCTGAAATAATTAGAAAAGGTAAGGACTGGTTTAAATCAATAGGGACTGAAAATAGTCCTGGAACCAAAGTATTTGCCCTGGCAGGTAAGGTTAATAATAATGGTCTGGTTGAGGTCCCAATGGGAACAAGATTGGGTAAGGTTATTTTCGATATTGGTGGAGGCCTTGAAAATGATGCTAAATTTAAGGCTGCCCAGACCGGTGGGCCTTCAGGTGGTTGTATCCCAATAGAATACCTTAATGTACCTATTGATTACGATTCATTACAGGAACTAGGAACAATTATGGGATCTGGCGGTTTGATTATTATGGATGAGCAAACATGTATGGTAGATCTTGCAAAATATTTTGTTGATTTTTGTAAAGATGAATCCTGTGGTAAATGTACTCCCTGTAGAATAGGTACAACAAGGATGTTAGAAATATTGAATAGGATTACCAAGGGTCAGGGTAGTGTTGAAGATATAGAGTTATTGCTGGAAATGAGTGAAGGGATTAAAGATTCAGCATTTTGTGGTCTGGGTCAGACAGCCCCAAATCCAGTAATAAGTACTATTAGATATTTTAAAGATGAATATCTTGCCCATATAGAAGATAATTATTGTGGAGCATCAACATGTGCATCCTTATTTAATTCTCCCTGTCAAAATTCATGCCCGGCTAATGTAGACGTTCCTATATATATAGATCTCATTCGTCAGAAAAAATATAAAGAGGCATATAAGGTAGTTCAGGAAGAAAATCCTCTGGTATTAACATGTGGTAGGGTTTGCTATAATCTTTGTGAAAAAGCCTGTAATAGGAATTCACTCGATGAAGCACTGGCAATTCGTGAATTAAAACGTTTTGTAAGTGATTATATACTTGAAAATGACAAAGCCTTCCCGGTTCCTGAAATTGAAGAAGATAAAGATAAGAAAATTGCCATTATTGGCTCTGGACCTGCAGGTTTGTCAGCTGCTTTCTATTTGAGGAAAAAAGGTTATGAGGTAACTATTTATGAAGCATTACCTGTTGTAGGTGGTATGTTAGCACTTGGAATACCTGAATATCGTCTTCCAAAAAAATTATTAAATGAAGAGATAGCTGTTTTAACAACCATGGGTGTTGATATTGTAGTTAATACTAAGATTGGTGAAGATATTACCTTAGAAGAACTCAAAGACCAGGGTTATTGGGCTGTATTCCTGGCAGTTGGTACACATCTTGACCGTGAATTGGGTATACCTGGTGAAGAACTTAATGGTGTATATTCTTCAATTGATATCCTTAAAAAAATAAATCTTGGTGAAGAAGAGATAAATATGAAGGATAAGAAAGTTGCCGTAGTTGGTGGTGGTAATGCTGCAATTGATGTAGCCCGTAATTTAGTTAGATTGGGTGCAGATGAGGTAAATATTGTTTATAGAAGGACAAAAACAGATATGCCAGCACATAAAGAGGAAGTAGAAGAGGCTGAATATGAACAGGTTAAAATGCATTATCTGAGCAATCCAATTAAAGTCCTTGGTGAGGAAGGTAATGTTACTGGGCTTGAATGTATTAAAATAAAGGGTGGAGAATTTGACAATAGTGGTAGAAGAAAGCCAGTAGCAGTTGAAGGTTCTAATTATACCCTTGATGTAGATGTAGTAATTTCAGCAATTGGTCAAAAGGTTGATAATAGTTTTAATTCTGGTGATGTTAAAATTGATATGAATAGAGGAAGCGTTCTTGCTGCTAAGAATAATAAAAAGACCAATATTCCCTGGGTATTTGCTGGAGGAGATTGTGTAACAGGACCTTCTACTGTTGTTGAATCTGTGCAACAGGGCAAAGAAGCTGCACGTGAAATTGATAAATATTTAGGTGGAGATGGTATTGTAGTTGACAAAAATGATAGAGTGAGAGAATTATCAGGTCCAATTCTTGAAGAAGAAAAAGCCAGAGTTAAAATGCCGACTATTTTGTTGTCTGAAAGAAAGAAAGGTTTTATTGAAGTTGAAAAAGGTTATTCAAAAGAACAGGCATATGAAGAATCAAGGCGTTGTCTGCGCTGCGATGTGGAAAATAGGTACGAGGGGGATGAATAATGACTGATACTAATATTAAATTATGGATAGATGAAAAAGAACTTGAAATTGAAAAAGGCTCAACAATTCTTGATGCAGCTAAAAAGGCAGGCAAACATATACCAACTTTATGTCACCTTAAAGAAATAAATGAAATTGGTGCCTGTCGAGTATGTCTGGTAGAAGATGCAGATAGTGGTAAATTAGTGACCTCATGTGTTACACCTGCTGTAGATGGAATGAGAATATTAACAAATACCGAAAGGGTTAGATATACTCGAAAATTAAATGTAGAATTTTTACTATCAAATCATACTGTTGATTGTCCTACATGTTTAAAAAATGATAACTGTGAATTAAGAATACTGGCTGAAGAACTTGGTTTGCGTGAAATGCGTTTTGAGGGAAGTAAAACACATTATCCAAAAGATGAGTCTACACCTTCTTTATTTAGAGAGCCGGATAAATGTATTCTTTGTAGACGTTGTGAGAGTGTCTGTGAAAAAGTTCAATCTGTGAATGCTTTAGTTACTGAAAATAGAGGTTTTGATACAGTTGTAGGACCTGCTTTTTATGGGGATCTGGCAGAAAGCCCCTGTGTATTGTGTGGCCAATGTTCACTTGTTTGTCCTACTGGTGCTATAACAGAGGTGGAATATATAGATGAAGTCTGGAAGGCTTTAAGTAATGATGAAAAACATGTTCTTGTTCAGACTGCTCCAGCAGTTAGAGTTGCATTGGCTGAAGCATTTGATGCAGATGCCGGTAAAATAGTTACCGGTCAGATGGTTAGTGCCTTAAGGAAAATGGGCTTCGATAAGGTTTTTGATACTCAATTTACTGCTGATTTAACAATAATGGAGGAGGGAACTGAATTAATTAACAGGATTACTAAAGGAGAAACATTGCCATTGTTTACTTCATGTAGTCCTGGCTGGATAAACTTTATTGAACAGTTTTATCCTGAGTTTCTTGACCATGTTTCTAGCTGTAAATCTCCACAACAAATGTTTGGTGCCCTGGCTAAAAGCTATTATGCAGAAAAAAATAATATACCACGAGAAAATATTGTTAGTGTTTCCATAATGCCCTGTACTGCTAAAAAATATGAAGCACAAAGGCCAGAAATGAAAGATGATGTGGATTATGTACTCACTACCAGGGAATTGGGTAGGATGATTAAACAGGCAGGTTTAGATATTATGAAACTTGAGGAAGATGAGTACGATCATCTAATGGGTGAATCTACTGGTGCTGCAACTATATTTGGAGCTACAGGTGGAGTTATGGAAGCAGCAATCAGAACAGCATATGTTTTAATTACAGGTGAGGAATTAAAAGAAATAGATATCACTGCAGTAAGGGGTTTTGAAGGTATTAAAGAGGCAGAAGTCAAAAT
>CAZOON010000207.1:0-3701 GCA_964581445.1 uncultured Halanaerobiales bacterium
ACTTATAAAATTTAAAAATCTATATCAATCCTTATTAGATTCACCTACTGCTCATATTGCAGTACTTGATAGAACGGGAATAATAAGATATACAAATCAGGCCTGGAATAAATTTGCGAGTGGAAATGGTTTAGTATCAGAACAATATGGTATTGGAATTAATTATATAGCGATATGTAAAAAGGCTAAAGGAGAATGTTCTAAAGAGGCCTATGCTGCATACCGGGGTATTAAAAATGTTATAAATGGAAAAAATGATTATTTTACCTTAGAATATCCATGTCATTCACCAGATAAAAAAAGATGGTATGAAATGCGTGTTACTTCCTTTAAAGGCGAGGGACCATACGCGGTAGTTATATCACATGAAGATATTACAAAAAGGAAATTAAAGGAGCTGGAGTTAAAGGAAGAAAGAGAAAAAATAAAATATTTATCATTTCATGATGTTATGACCAGTTTGTATAATAGAAGATATTTTGAAAATGAACTTGATAGATTAAATCAATCCAGAAGATTACCTATTAGCATTATTGTGGCTGATATTGATGGATTAAAATATGCAAATGATAATTATGGACATAAGATGGGGGATGAATTTATTAAAAAGGCCGGGGAAATCATTAAATCTGTGCTTCGTGATGAAGATGTTCTTGCGCGAATAGGTGGGGATGAATTTGCTGTAATCCTTCCGGAAACAGATAATAAGTTGGCAGAAAGTATTATTATTCGTATAAAAAAAGCATTAAATGAATATAATGAAAAAAGCGATTTGCCTGAAGCAGTAAAAGTTTCTCTGGGGTTTTCCAGTAAAGTTGACAAAGAGCAAAATATTGATAAAATATTTAATGAAGCAGACCATGAAATGTACAAAAATAAAAAGGAAAATCGCAAATAAAAAATAATTATTAAACATTTTAATTTCCTTTATTCGTGAATATTTTAACAAATAGTAGAAACTTAGTTATTAAGTTTTTTAAGTAAAGGAATTCAAAATTTTTATTAAGGGGAGGACTAAAAATGACTGTAAGGGATTATCGTTATATTAGTCTAATCCTGGCATCAATATTTTTTATTGTCGGGCTTGTTTTTTTACTAATACCAAATTTAGTGATAGAATCTTTCAATATTTTTTCTATTCGCCTGGGGATGAAGCTTATTCCCCGTATGGAAAATAATATTTATTTAATCCTGGCAGTTGCTTATATGTATCTGCTTAGTTTATTAGCATTTTTAATGTATAAAAAACCCTATATAGAAATCTATCCCTATATGCTTACTCAGGCTAAATTTTGTAGTTCAATTTTATCATTATTGTTTTTTATTTTAAAAAATCAATATCTAATATATCTTGTTAATTATATAATTGATTTTTTTTGGGCCTTGCTGGTTCTTTATTTATACCAGAAATCAAAGGAAAGATTTATTAGAAAAAATTTTTAATTTCTTTTTTCTTTATTTTAGAGGGAAGCTTATGCTATAATAGTTAAAAGATATTTAAGAGGTGTTAGGTATGGGAAAGTATAATCTGGCCGCGATTGATTCATATAGTTATGAGCCTTTACGCAAACAGGTCTATAAAGTATTAAGGGAAGCAATTATTAGTGGGGATATGGAGCCTGGAGAAAATATTAAAGAACTTGAAATAGCAGATGAACTAAATGTTAGTCGCACACCTGTGCGAGAGGCATTCAGGATGCTTGAATTAGAGGAGCTGATTATGATTATCCCCCAGCAGGGGGTATTTATAGCAGGTATTGAATCTAAAAAACAGATAAATGATATTTTTCAGGTTAGAATGGAACTTGAAGGACTTGCTGCCTATCTTGCTGCTCAAAATATTAACAGTGAGCAGATTGATAAAATGAATAGATATTCTGAACAGATTGAAGATTGTATAGAAAAAAATGATGTTAAAAGATGTGTTAAGCTTGATATTGCCTTTCATAAAATAATAAAAACAGCTTCTAAAAATGAAATACTGGAAAAATTTCTGGACAACCTTTTTGAGCAGGCAACAAGATTCAGGGCTAAAAGTCTTGCTAAAGATGGCAGGATGGCCAAGGCTTTAAATGACCATAGAGGGATAAGTAAGGCCATAGCTGAGGGAAAATCAGAGCTTGCTAGTGAGCTTGCCAGAAGACATATATATGGGGCCTGGAAGAGTATTCTATCTGTATTTGAAAAAGAGCAACTTGACTAAAATATATTATGATACTTAGATATTATATCTATTAATTAGAATAATATCCCAAAAAAATTTTTAAAAGGATAATATCCGTGTATACACGGATATTATCCTTTTTTAATATTTACATTTTATATTATTGTATTTATAATTAATAAAAATTTGAGCATAAAAATACAAAATTATGAGTAGGAAGGATGTAGTAAAATGTTTAGCAACATTCCAGAAAAACAGGGTTTATATAATCCTGCTTATGAACATGATGCCTGTGGTATGGGTTTTGTCGCTAATGTTAAAGGGAAAAGTTCACATAAAATCTTAACTCAGGCCCTGGAGGTATTAATAAATCTTAAACATCGTGGGGCTACAGGAAGTGAAAAAGATACCGGTGATGGGGCTGGTATCTTATTTCAAATACCAGATAGATTTTTTAAAAAAGAGGCAAAAAGGCTTAACTTTAATCTTCCAGAAAAAGGTGATTATAGTGTGGGAATGGTTTTTTTACCTTTTGAAAAAAAACGGCAAAAAAAATATAAAGATATCCTGGAAGAAACAGTGAAAAATGAGGGTTTCAGGGTGGCTGGATGGCGTGATGTTCCTGTAAATGAAGAGGGGATAGGTAAAGAAGCACTTAGTTGTCGTCCTGATATTAAACAAATATTTATTGAAAAAAGCAGTGATATATCCAGAGGTATTGGTTTTGAAAGAAAACTTTACATAATCAGAAAGAAAACTGAAAACAGGATAAAAAAGTTGGGTATAGTTGATGATTTATATCTGGCCAGTTTATCCAGCAGGACTATTGTGTATAAAGGAATGCTGATGCCTGAACAGATTATAACTTTTTTCCCTGATTTAAATAATTCTGATATACAGACAGCAATGGCTCTGGTACATTCCAGGTTTAGTACAAATACATTTCCTAGCTGGGAAAGGGCACATCCCAATCGTTATTTGATTCATAATGGTGAGATAAATACATTACGGGGTAATATTAATTGGATGAATGCCAGACAGGCCCTGCTTGAAAGCGATTTATTTGGAGATGATTTAGAGGATATTTTACCAATAATAAATTCTGATGGCAGTGATTCAGCTATTTTTGATAATGTACTTGAATTTTTAAGTCTTACAGGGAGGTCACTCCCTCATGCTATGATGATGATGATACCTGAACCCTGGGATAAGCATGAAGATATGGATAAAAGGAAAAAGGCCTTCTATGAATATCATAGTTGTTTAATGGAGCCCTGGGACGGACCTGCGGCCATGGTTTTTACTGATGGATTAAAGGTTGGAGCAGTACTGGATAGGAATGGTTTGAGACCTTCACGTTATTATTTAACTGATGATGATATGGTAATTTTATCATCAGAGGTGGGAGTACTTAATTTTCCTCAGGAAAAAATTATAAGCAAAAAACGTTTACAACCAGGGAAAATGTTACTTGTAGATACAGAAAGAGGGAAGATTATTAATGATAAAGAGTTAAAAGAAGAGATTGCAAGTCAAG
>CAZOON010000208.1:0-3698 GCA_964581445.1 uncultured Halanaerobiales bacterium
TTGATAATGATTATCAAAATCACTTATGGGAAGTGTGGGTAGCATATGGAAGATAAGATATTGGAAGTCCGAAATTTAAGTAAAAGTTTTAATAATAAAACTGTTATCAATGATTTTTCCCTGGAATTGGAGAGGGGAAAGGTCTCCTGTTTATTGGGACCCAGTGGATGTGGGAAATCTACTTTTTTACGTTTGATTGCTGGTCTAGAAACCTATGATAAGGGTGAAATAAATATTAGGGCAGGCAATCTGGCTTTTATTTTTCAAGAGCATCGGCTTTTACCCTGGTTGACCGCCTATGAAAATGTTGATTTGGTATTAAAGAATAAAGTTGAAGAGCAATGCAAGAGAAATGAGATGGTTAAAGATGCCTTACATAGTGTTAAGCTGGAGGGATATGCTGATTATTATCCAGATGAATTGAGTGGAGGAATGAAGCAAAGGGTGGCTATTGCTAGAGCCCTGGCTGTGAAAGCTGAATTATTATTAATGGATGAACCACTTTCAAACCTTGATTTTCCTTTAAGACTGGATTTAATACATATTTTTCATGATATTTTTGCTAACAATAAATCAGGTATATTTGTTACCCATGATACCAGAGAGGCCTTACTTTTATGTGATGAAATTTTAGTTTTATCTAAAGAAGGGGGGCAGATTAAGGACAGCATAAATATAGATATGCCAGGGAAGGAAAGGACACTGGATTCTCCATATTTATTTCATTTGAATAAACAATTAAATCAAATATTATTGGAAGATAAATTTAAAGACATTCATAACAGAGGATTTAAAAAGATAAAAAGAAGAAAGAGGAGGTTTCAATCACAATGAAAGGACACAACTTTTTATTTAGAAGATTTTTTCTTTTGAGTTTATTAATATTGTTTATTGTTTCGGGTGTTTTTCTTAATTCGGTTGTTTTTGCTATGGAGCCTGAAAAGATCAGGATCAGCGTACCCCATGGATTTTCTTCCTTACCTGCTTTTTATTTATCTGAAAATAGTGATTTAGATATTGAAACAGTAATACACAAAAATAAAAATATAGTAATCAATAGATTAATGAAAAAAGAGGTAGAAATGGCCCTTTTACCTACTAATGAAGCCATGAAGCTATATAATAAAGGGATAGATATTCAGATAACTAATATTCATACCTGGGGAGTTTTTTATATATTGAGTACCGACCCAAAAATTAAAAACTGGGATGACTTAAAGGGGAAGGAGATTTATGTGCCAGAAAGGGGAGGGCCTATGGATATAATTTTTTCCTATCTGGCTAAGGTCAGGGGCTTAAATTTGAAAAATGATCTTAATATTATGCGTGGCAAACCAATGCAGATTAGTAAGTTAATGATTAATGATATGACTGACACTGTAGTACTCAGGGAGCCTTTTGTTAGCCAGGTGCTTTTAAATAATAAGAAGGCAAGAATAGTTATAAATTTACAAAATGAGTGGCAAAAAGTAAACAATTTGAGATTACCACAGGCTTCTTTAGTGGTAAGAAAGGATTTTGCTCAAAACTCTCCTGAATTAATAAAAAAATTTGAAAGGGAATATGCCAGGGCAATTGATAGTATGCTTGCAAATGTAGATGAAAGTGCTGAAATAGCCAAAAAGTATATGAAAATTGCACTTGAAGTTAGTAATGCTGGTATACCAAGGAGCAACCTTCATTATAGGCGGGCAATCGACGTAAAGGATGAAATAAATAATTATATAAAATTAATGAAGGAATATAAACCAGAAATTATAGGTGGAGAGCTTGCAAATGAAGAAATTTATTATAAGTGGGAATAAATTTTCCCTGGGAGGTATAATAGGGATTTTAGTTATATGGCAGCTATTATCCATGCAATTTCATCCCGTTATACTTCCCTCCCCCCTGCAAACATTGCAAACAATTATAAATATGTTTTTAAGCAAAGGATTTTATCGGACAGTATTATTGAGTTTTGCACGGGTTACTGCAGGATATTTGTTATCTTTTATAATTGGAAGTTTCCTGGGGATATTGATGGGGCTAGAAAAAGAAATAGATTTAAGTTTTAAACCCATATTATCTATTATGCAAAGCACCCCTAATATTTCCTGGATTTTATTAGCTATAATCTGGTTTGGTTTAAATAGTAAGATTGTAATTTTCACCATCTTTATTTCCGTTCTGCCTATTTTTACCATTAATGCCAGAGAGGGAATAAAGAATGTGGATAAAGAGTTCATAGAAATGGCTGATGTTTATAAGCTATCTCTTTTAGTGAAATTTTTTAAGATTTATCTACCCTCTATCAGACCCTATATTTTATCTGCAGCGGTGATTACGATTGAAAGGGCTTGGAAGATTGGGGCTATGGCGGAGCTTTTAAGTTTGGACACTGGTATTGGTGCTGGATTTTACTGGGCGCGCAATAATCTTGAGACAGAAAAAATTTTTGCCTGGACAATAATATTAATTGTACTTGCTTATTTTAGTGTTAAAATATTGGGATATTTATTTGAGAAGATAAAGGATAGACCTTTGAGTAGGGTGAATTAGCCAGTTGCCGAGATTGCAGAGAAAATTGCCAATTAAGCTTAACTAATTGAAGCAAGAGGAATATTGATTTTTTTTGCAGCTTTAATTAATCTTTTATCCAATGTAATTAAAGTAGCATTTTTTCTACGACTTGTAAGCAAATACATTGTGTCGTAAGCTGGATGATCAATATTACAAGATAATGGAATAGCTTCTTCAAAAAGTTCTTTTGCATCAATAAATTGGTCTACAATTTCATATAAGTATCTGGTCTTTTTAAGTATATCCTCTAAACGATAATTTTGAAGAGAATGATATTTCCACATTACGTTGGAGGCTTCATAAATATATAAAGAAGGTGCAATAATCCAATCTGCTTTTTTTAAAATGTTTATAATTGATTTTTGTTTTTGACGTCCCATAACAACTTCAACTGCAGCACTAACGTCTATTGTTACAATCATCTTTCACGATCTTCCCTAATTAAAGGTACTGGATCAAGAATATCTTTATCTGTTTTATTGTTAGTATCTTGAATTATATTATTAAAAAGTTTTTGACGTCGTTTTTTATTTTGTTTTTCGATTTCCAAAGCTTTTTCTAATAAAATTATTGTTTCTTGTGTTATACTTCTTCGGTCAGCTTCCGCAAGTTGGACAATTTCCTGATAAAGGTGTTCCGGTAAGTCACGTACTTGTAAAGAAGGCATAATAAAACTCCTTTCAAAAAAATTGTTTAATATATTATATCATAGTTTAGCATTGCATGCAATATGCATGAACAATAAAGGATATTTTCCTAACATTATCCCTTTGTATTGAGCTCATCTTCACTAATTCGGGGTGTTTTAATTGTGAGTTCTTTTCCCTGTATTAGTTTAATTACATTTTTACGGTGTTCATATATAACAAGTAAACTAATTGCTGTTAAAACCACCCATGACCAGATACTGTATGTTTGATTCTGAAATTGTTTATAGATTTGGATTAATGGAGATAAGATAACAACAGTAAATGTTGCAATAGAAATATATTTGCTAATTAGTAAAATTATTATAAAAACAAAAAAGAGGATTAGTGAGGATTTAGGGAATAAATAAATAGAGACACCACAGAATGTTGCAAAACCTTTCCCGCCTTTGAATCTAAGGAAGATGCTGAGACAATGTCCTAATACTA
>CAZOON010000209.1:0-3686 GCA_964581445.1 uncultured Halanaerobiales bacterium
TTTAAAGAAAAAAGATCTGTTTTCAAAAACAAGTCTTAAAAAACGCAAAAATATTTTTATTTCTTCTCTCATTCTAATCCCAATTGGGGTGGCAGCCATTATTTATGGTGGTATTAAGTCTTCAGCACTGATTATCTGGGCTGGACCTTTTTTCTTTATAATTGCAATTGGACATTTGATTAAAGGAGCACTAACCCCCATATTATCTGGAAAAGGACTCTTTTTAAAAAATGAATTCAAAAACATCCTTGATGATAAAAAGAATGAACTGGAAAAAATGATTAAAGCTGATGAAGCCGATAAAGCCCTGAATTATTTTTTCCAGAAGATAGAATATATCGTCATACATAAAAAATTTAATGCAACAAGTATAAAAAAATATAAAAAGGTCTTTAAAAAAGCAGAAAAAATAGATCCCCCTGATTGGATTGAACTCGACCTAAGTGATCTTGACAAAAACATTGATGCCCTTAATATAACGGAAATTGTTGACTATATGATGGTTAGTCTGCTTGTAATTAATGCCAACACCGGAGCCTATACTACCAGCAGCACCGGTGCAGGTTCTGGTGGTGCTGCTGGCGGTGGCGGCGGAGCAGCGGGATAATTTTTTTAAAACCACTTCTTTTTCTTAAAATAAATTAACATTCCTACAGCAATTGTCAACATGACAATCAAAACAGCCGGGTAAGCCCAGCTTACCTTAAGTTCAGGCATATAATGAAAATTCATGCCATAAATTCCGGCAATGAATGTCATTGGTATAAATATTGTTGAGATAATAGTTAAAACCTTCATGACTTCATTCATTTTATTACTGGTACTGGAAAGATAGATATCTAAAAGACCTGTAAGCATCTCCCTGAGTGATTCAATAATATCTATAACCTCAATAAGATGGTCATAGATATCTCGAAGATAATAGATGGTGCTTTTATCAAAAAAACTACTTTCATTCCTTATTAATGCAGATATAATCTCTCTTAAAGGCCAGACAGATTTTCTTAAAAACATCAGCTCTTTTTTGAGAAATTGTATTTTATCCAGTCCAACCTCTTCAATATTATCTATTATCTTTTCTTCAATATCTTCAATTTTTTCACCTGTTTTTTCTAAAACCAGAAAATAATTATCCACAATAGTATCAATTAATGTATAAATCAAATAATCCGCCTGATTCTTCCTTATTAAACCTCTATTATTTCTAATCCTTTTTCTTATAATATCAAATACATCCCCGGCTCTTTCCTGAAATGAAAAAACTGTATTTATTTCTCTCATAAAAAGTAAACTTAACTGTTCTGAATCAATCTCTTTATTTAGAGCATTATAGGATAACATATTGAGGGTTATAAAAATATAATTGTCATAAAGGTCATATTTAGGCCTGAGACCAATATTCATTATATCTTCTAAAACAAGAGGATGAATATTATAATCTCTTCCTATATTTTGTATGATTTTTGTATCTGCACCAGAAACATTTACCCATCTGACATTTTTTTCATTTCCTTTCAATTTATCTTTAAAAAGTGATGCTGAGGAGACATCTTCTTCCACATAATAATCCTCATTATATTTCATTATTTTTATCTCTAAATGATTATTATCTATCTCATTTTTATTAAGCAAAGTACCAGGAGGTAAACCAATCTTTTTATGATTTCTTTTGAAAAATTTCTTCAATATTATCCCTCCATCATTGACAATAAAGGCTTGATTTTTTTAATTATAACATAAATTGATAAAAATAACGAATACATCCATTTTTTAGTCCATCAAATATCTATTTATCTCTTCTGCTGCCTGACGTCCTTCTTTTATAGCCCAGGCAACGAGACTTTGTCCCCGGCGCATATCTCCGGCTGCAAATACACCTTCAACATTGGTTTTAAAATCACCATATTCTACTTTAACATTAGAACTTGCATCCTGGTTTAGAGTAAATTCTTTAATCAATGTATCTTCTGCACCTACAAAACCCATTGCCAGTAAGACCAGTTGAGCTGGCCATACTTTTTCACTTCCACGAATCTCTACTGGCTTATATTTACCATTAGAACTCTTCTCCCATCTTACTTTTACAGTATGAAGCTCTTTTATTTTTCCATCCTTATCTGCTACAAATCTTTTGCTCATAGTCTGATATTCCCTGGGGTCTTTACCATATACGGCAATGGCCTCTTCCTGGCCATAATCTACTTTCAAGGTTCTCGGATATTCCGGCCATTGATTATTCGCCAGTCTATTTTGTGGTGGCTCAAGCATTATTTCCAGCTGAACCACACTTTTTGCTCCCTGCCTGATGGATGTAGCAAGACAATCTGTCCCCGTATCACCACCCCCGATAATAATAACATCCTTATTTTTTGCAGATAAATGGGGATTAAGTTTATACCCTGGATTAAGTAAATTTTTAGTATTAGCAGTCAAAAAATCAAGGGCAAAATATATTCCTTTTGCTTCCCTGCCTTCAATTTCAAGGTCCCTGGTTTTTCCTGCCCCTCCACAAAGGAGCACTGCATCAAATTCTCTCTGCAAGCTTTTCCCTGGGATATCTTTGCCGACTTCCATATTATTAATAAACATTATCCCCTCATCTCTCATAATATCAATCCGGCGCTGGACAACCTTCTCTTTTGAAAGTTTCATATTTGGAATACCATACATCAACAAACCACCTATCCGGTCTTCTTTTTCATATACTACTACGGTATGACCGGCTTTATTTAACTGATCAGCCGCTGCAAGTCCAGAAGGTCCTGAGCCAACAATTGCAATCTTTTCCCCGCTTCTATTTGCTGGAGGTTTGGCTTTAATCCATCCTTCTCTAAATCCTCTTTCAATAATTTGATATTCATTATTCTTAATACTTACCGGCTCATCATTCATCCCCAGTGTACATGCCCCTTCACATGGAGCAGGGCAGACCCTGGAGGTAAATTCCGGGAAATTATTACTTAAAAGTAATCTTTGTAATGCCTCTTTCCAGAGGCCCCTGTAAATCAAATCATTCCATTCAGGAATAAGATTGTTTAAAGGACAGCCTGAAACCATTCCATTCAATAAAAGCCCTGAATGACAAAATGGTGTACCACATTCCATACATCTTGCCCCCTGCCTCCTTGCAGATTCCTCTGAAAAAGGCAATTTAAATTCCTGCCAGTTTTTTATTCTATTTTCAGCTAAACATTCTTCAGGAATTTCCCTCTCATATTCTAAAAATGCCCCTGTTTTCCCCATAAAGAAATCCCCTCCTCAATAACTTTTTTATAATTTCGTGGTATTACCTTAATAAATTTATTCTTAAAATCATCCCAATTATCCAATATCTCTCTGGCCTTTTTGCTAAAAGTATAATTATTATGTTTTTCCAGGCCTTCTTTGACAAAGATAATATCCTTCTCTTTATCTAATGATTCTAAATCTACCATAACCCTATTACATTTGCTGGCAAAATCCCCTTTCATATCGAGCACATAAGCTATACCACCAGACATTCCAGCAGCAAAATTACGGCCTGTCTCACCTATTATAAGAACGTGACCACCTGTCATATATTCACAGGCATGATCTCCTACACCTTCAACTACTGCATCCACTCCACTATTTCTTACACAGAATCTTTCTCCAGCAATCCCCTGTATATAAGCCTCACCAGAGGTAGCTCCAAATAAGGCCACATT
>CAZOON010000210.1:0-3675 GCA_964581445.1 uncultured Halanaerobiales bacterium
TTAACAGCTTCCAAATAATATTTTCCTGCTGCAGTCTCACCTGATAGCATAATTGCATCTGTACCATCAAAGATAGCATTAGCCACATCACTAGCCTCAGCTCGTGTAGGCCTCGGATTTCTTATCATACTATCAAGCATTTGAGTAGCAATAATAACAGGTTTGCCCGCCAAATTACATTTTTTTATTATATTTTTTTGTGCTATTGGCACTTCTTCTGCAGGAATTTCTACACCTAAATCCCCTCTTGCTACCATGATTCCATCAGCAACTTGCAAAATATCATCTACATTATCCAATCCAGTTCTGTTTTCTATTTTAGCAATAATTTGTATGTCAGAATTAAACTCTTCTAATATCTTACGAATTTCAAGTACATCTGATGCAGTTCTAATAAAAGAAGCAGCAATAAAATCTACATCATTCTGAATGCCAAAAACAATATCATCAACATCTTTTTTAGTTACAGAAGGAAGATTAACATAAATACCTGGAACATTTACACCTTTGTGACTAGAAATTTCACCATTATTTAATACCGTACAAATAATATTAGTTGAATCAATTTTATTTACTTTTAACTCTATAAGACCATCATCAATAAGTATTCTATCACCAGGATTAACATCTTTGTATAATTCCTTATAAGAAATAGATATATTTCTATCATTCCCAATAATATCATGAAAAAGATTTGTTAAATCATGATTATAAGCTTACAATAATAAAATAATTTTTCATTGAAAGGTAAATAATAAATTTAAACTAAAATAGGAGATGATTTGCTTTGAAGAAAAAAATATTAATAAGTGGAATTGTAATCATAATGATTTTGACCGCAGCAGCCTGCACAATGACAGGAAAAACACAGGAAACTAAAGAATCATCAATTTTCGAAAAAGGCAAGGTAAATTTTGTAAGAATAACAGCCAGTAAAGCCGATGTAAAATCAGGTCTTGGAGATAATTTTTCTACCATAACAAGTTTAAACAGAGATGATAAACTTGATGTCTTAAGTGATACTGGTGAAAGATTTGTTGTCAAGTTGGATGATAATCGGCTGGGAAGTATTGACAGATCTGAAGCAAAACCGATCATAAAAGATGACCCTTCTGAAGAAGTAATAGAAGAAGAAAAAACAAGTCTTTCCTCACTGGAGAGAGAAATGCTCAATCTTGTTAACCAGGAAAGAAAAAAATATGAAGTTAATCCTTTAAAACCAGATAGTGAATTAAATAAAGTAGCAAGAATTAAGGCTCAGGATATGGTTGATAATAACTATTTCAGTCATTATTCTCCGACCTATGGTAGCCCCTTTGATATGATGAAACAATTTGGTATAAAATTTCATCATGCAGGTGAAAATCTGGCAGCAAATTCTTCTGTAAACAGTGCCCATAAAAATCTAATGCAATCAAGCGGACACAGAAAAAACATCTTAAATCCAGATTTTACCCATATTGGAATTGGGGTCAAAGAAAGTGAAAAATATGGGTATATCTTTGTGCAGATGTTTATCAGTAAACCCAGTTGAATTATTTAAATAACTATAGATAATTTTTAACAGAATATCCCTTTATAGTTAAATTTTATAAGTATAAATGCAGTCTTATGTATGTTATACTTCTATTACATTATTAATTAGAAAGGGGTTAAAAATGAAAAAACTATTAACTGTATTTATACTTTTTTTATTAATTATTTTAAGTCTTAGCGCCATATCATCTGCTGAAAATTATTATGTCAAAAACGGTGACACGCTCTGGGATATTTCCAGAAAAACCGGGGTACCAGTAAAAATAATAATAAATCAAAATAATATTTATAACCCAACAAATATCTATATAGGACAAAAACTTATTATTCAAATAAGTTTTAATGAAAATCAAAACAAATCAACTTTAAGTAATTACACTGTTAAATCTGGGGATACCCTGTGGAAACTGGCAGAAATGTATAATACATCCGCAGAAAAAATCATTGGTCTTAATAATATTAAGGCACCATATTATCTTTATATTGGGCAAAAATTAAGATTACCTGTTAATAATTCAAGTTCTCCTGTAGAAAATAAAAATTATATATATTATACTATTAAAGCAGGAGATATACTCTGGAATATTGCTAACAAATATCAGACAACAGTCCAAAACCTGGTAAAATTAAACAATATTAAAGATTCCTTTGATCTATATGTAGGACGAAAGCTAATTGTACCATTAAATGATAATGATAAATACCTTCCTACTCCTGAAACAAGACCAGAAAAAGATTATAATTCAGATTACAATTATAATAATCTTTATGCCTATTATAGGATTAAGGAAAATGATAAACTTACAGATATCGCCAGAAAATATGGCGTCAATGTCACAGGATTGATGCGTTATAACAGCATCTCAAATATTGACAATATAATTGAAGGAGAGCTTCTTATAATACCTTTGAAAATATCCAGTAAATACTTTTATTTAAAAAGAACTGCAAGCAAACTTAATAATTATTATCGTGTAAGTTCAGGTGATACAATATCTCAAATAGCACGGTATTATATGATTCCTGAAGAAGCTATAAGGTCTTTAAACAATTTGACTTCAAATGAAGATATCTACACTGGTCAAAAATTATTAATGCCAGTTAGCCCGGCCCTTTTTGTTAAACATAAAGTTTACAGGGTAAAAAATAATGGTGAATATCTCCATGATATTGCCTATAATAATGGAATTTCAATTAAATCAATCCTTAAAGCAAATTATCTTAAAGACTTAAATGCCCGTTTAAATCCTGGAGAAATAATTATTGTTCCCCTTGATGAAAAAAGTAAAGTGACCTGGATAGAATATGAAAATGGTAAACCAGTTAATTCAATTTTTTCCTGATAAAGCTCCCTGCAGCCATAATTGCTGCAGGGTTTTGTGATTTATCCACAGTTTATTTACAATTTGTACACATTTTATACACAAGCTGTTAATAACTGATATTTAGAAAGCTGGCACAACTGCACCTTCATATTTATCTAAAATAAATTTCTTTACTTCTTCACTTCTTAATACTTTAGCTAATTTTTTAATTGCAGGATTATCTATGTTTTCTGGTTTTACAGTTAAAAGATTGGCATATGGTGAGCTTCCACCTTCAATAATTATACTATCTTTAAGAGGATTAAAACCTGCCTCAAGTGCATAATTTGTATTTATAAATGCTGCAGTCACATCAGGTAATATTCTTGGCAACTGAGCAGCCTCAAGTTCAACAAATTTAAGCTTTTTTGGATTCTTTAAAATATCTAAAGGAGTTGCTTTTAATTCAATCTCTGGATTTAATTCTATAACCCCCTCTTCAGCCAATAGCATTAATGCCCTTCCTTCATTTGTAGGATCATTGGGCAAAGCAATAATATCTCCCTCTTTGAGTTTCCCTATATTTTCAATCTTATTTGAATACAGGCCATAGGGCTCTATATGAATCTTGTTAAATCCCAGTAAATCAAATCCATGATCTTCATTAAACTGATCAAGATAGGGTTGATGCTGGAAATAGTTAAGATCAATACTACCATCATTTAAAGCTAAATTTGGGGTTACATAATCAGTAAACTCAATTATATCAAGTTTTATTCCTTCTTCTGCAATTAAGGGTTTGTCAAATTCAAGTATCTCAGCATGTGGAACAGGT
>CAZOON010000211.1:0-3671 GCA_964581445.1 uncultured Halanaerobiales bacterium
TATATAAACAAAAAATGAATATAAATTTATAATAAAAAAAATCAAAAAAGATCTGGTATAAAAATAATGATTTACATACTTTTTTTTATGGTGAGATTATTAATAGTTATAAAAATAATAAATATTATTTAAATTTTAATTTATTAGTAGACAAGCCAGAAAAATACAGGAATAAATAGTCTTGGCTATATGCTCAAAATAAATGGGGAGCTAAATAAAATTATTAATTCATTATATAATATATTTCACAATGCAAGTATCTTAAACATTACAATACCTGCTTTAATAGGCACTCTATCCGTATATGTTGAAAGTTCCCCAAAAATTCAGCAGAACTTTTTTACCCCTGTAATCAGTTAATCTTATTCCTTTTCCATAAATAACCTTTTATATATATTTAGTATAATAAATATTATACTAAAGTAATAAAACATAAGAAAGGATGATAGTATTGCTAAAAGATTTAATAATGAAAACTAGAACAGTAAGAAAATTTATTGAGAATGAAAAAGTTGAAAAAGAGACCCTTCGTTATCTTATTGACCTGGCTAGACTTTCTGCTTCTGCGGCAAACCTTCAATCCCTTAAATACTTACTTTATAATGATAATAAAATACATGAAAATATTTTTCCAAATCTTTCCTGGGCAGGTTATATAGATAATTGGGATGGACCGGTAGAAGGGGAAAGACCTTCAGCATATATTATCATGTTACATGATAAAGAAATACATAATAAATACTGGGAGGACCCAGGTATAGCAATGCAAAGTATAATGCTGGGAGCAAGTGAAAAAAATCTAGCTGCCTGTGTAATTGCATCAGTAGATAAAGATGAAATAAGAGAAAACTTAAATATCGATGAAAAATATAATATACTATATGTTATAGCTCTTGGAAAATCTGCAGAAAAAGTTGTTCTGGAAGATGTGGAAAATAATAATATTAAATACTGGCGAGATGAAAATAATATTCATCATGTCCCTAAAAGAAAACTTGAAGATATTATATTGAATTAAATTTAATTATCAATAAAAAATATCTGAATAAATTACTCAGTTTTTTTACAGATATTAAATCTGCATATGAAATTTCACTTACTTATCCACAATCAAAATTTGACAATATAAAAATATATATTTAATATAATTACTTTATAATATAAAACCCAACTTTATAATTTGTAATATATTAGTGTAAATTAAATAAAGTAAATATATTTTGTATTTTACTTTATTAATATATTTATCCACATATTAACAGTTTTTATCCACAATTTTTTTATTTTCCCAATATCTTCGTAAAATATACATTTTACGAAGATATTTTATTGTAATTTTAAAAGTCTATCTCAAAATTCTTTAATGATAGACCTTTAAAAACATTTTATATTATTTTAATATAAATACTAAAAATTAAGTAAATACTGATCTAACTCCCATTGATGAACCTGTGTACGATAAACATCCCACTCGATTTTCTTGGCTTCTACAAAATGTTCGAAAATATGATCTCCAAGCACATCTCTAATAATATGATCATTACTTAAATTATTAACCGCTTCAATAATATTTCCCGGCAAACTTTCTATACCTCTTTCCATTCTTTCATGAACACTCATATCATATATATTATCAGTTACTTGCTCACCCGGGTCAATTTTATTCTTTATACCATCAAGACCTGCTGTCAGCATAACGGCCATGGCAAGATAAGGATTTGCAGCTGGGTCAGGATTTCTTAATTCAACTCTTGTCGCCGTTTTCCTGGCAGACGGAACTCTAACAAGAGCACTTCTATTTTGAGTAGACCAGGATATATAAACAGGCGCCTCATATCCAGGTACCAGCCTTTTGTATGAATTAATAAGTGGATTTGTAATTGCACTTAGAGCAGGTGCATGTTTTAATAATCCCCCTATGTAATAATAAGCTAAATCACTTAATTGCAATTTATCATCAGGATCGTAAAAAACATTTTTATCACCTTTAAATAAAGATTGATGAACATGCATACCAGAACCATTTTCTCCAAATATTGGTTTGGGCATAAATGTAGCATGAAGATTATGATCCATAGCAACTGTTTTAGTAACAAATCTAAATGTAGTTATGTTATCAGCTGTCCTGAGCACTGGAGTATATTTAAAATCTATTTCATGTTGCCCTGGAGCTACTTCATGATGTGAAGCCTCAACATCAAAATCCATGGCTTCCAGTGCAAGCACAATATCTCTTCTAGCATTTTCTCCAAGATCTACTGGTGAAAGATCAAAGTAACCACCTTTATCGTGTGTTATAGTAGTTGGATTACCATTTTTATCTTTTTCAAAAAGAAAAAATTCCGGCTCTGAACCTGCATGCATTTCATAGCCCATTTTAGAAGCTTCATTTATTACATTCCTCAAAACTGTCCTGGGACAGGCCGCACAAGGTTTACCATCAGGTTTATAAATATCACACATTAATCTAGCAACAGTTCCACCTTCTTTTGGTCTCCAGGGAAAGACTACAAATGTATCATAATCAGGCATTAAATACATATCAGATTCCTGTATCCTTGTAAACCCTTCTATTGAAGAGCCATCAAACATTATCTCACCATCAAGGGCAACAGGTAATTGATCAATAGTAATAGCAACATTTTTAATAATACCTAAAATATCAACAAATTGAAGCCTAACAAACTTTACATTCAGTTCTTTTGCCATCTCTAAAATATCTTCTTTTTTTAAGGACATATTAATTTCCTCCATTTTTATTTTTTTTACTTAATACCTTATTTAAGTGTTCTCTATTGGAAACAGGATAAAGAGATTTAAGCTTTGATCCCTCATACCTGGATTTCCCCTGATACTTTTCTAAAAATTCATCATTTTCTTTTTTTACTGGCTCAGGTGTTTTTAATAAATCTTTAATTTCTTCTATAGTATGACCTTCCTTAATTAATATTTTTATTTTATTTAGCCGCTGCAAATCATCTTCAGAAAATAATCTGTGTTTTCCTTTAGTTCTTTCTGGAAAAACAAGGCCCATTTTATCATAGTATCTAATTTGTCTTGATGATAATCCTGACCTTTCCTTAACCTGCTTCATCGTTATATTTTTCTTTCTCATCATCTAATTCCCCCTTTCAAAGAAAATTATATGATATTAAGATTATAACAAACATAAATACTCATGTCAACTTCATGTCAGGTTTTTATGAAAATAATAGTATAAATAAATATAAAAAACTTCTGATAATATCAGAAGTTTTTTATATATCATCACATATAATAAAATTATAAATTCATGATTATTATATTTTTACCGGAATTTTTAATTTTTGACCTGGTTGTAAGACAACATCTTTAAGATTATTAAACTTTTTAATTTCATAAACTATTTCTCTTAAATCATTGCTTCCATCACTGTGCTTTAAAGCAATATTCCATAAGGAATCTCCATCTTCGACCGTAATTTCTCTATATTCTATCATTTTATTTCCAGAAATTTTATAAACATATGTAGTTATTATAAACAAAATTAAAAATGTGATTATTAATAATCTTAGTATATAATTATTTTTCCTTCTCCTATTATAAGAATTATTTACAAGTGAATACATTTTAATCCCCCCATAAACATTTGTTCTTATTTATATTATAACAGAACACGGGTTCGCTGTCAA
>CAZOON010000212.1:0-3643 GCA_964581445.1 uncultured Halanaerobiales bacterium
TTTTATTTTGCATTCACGTCTTGTTATGGGTGGATATAATCATTACGGAGGAATATTAATAATTTCAGGCAAATTTATTTTAGATAAAATTTAGAAAAGAAATTATTCTATGACGAAGCAATGATTATATCCACCCACAAGAAAACTCAATGCAAAATAAATAAATTATTTCTTAACTCGTTTTAATCTTAGCAAATATGCACTGTGGTGTCAAGCAAATGAAACTTTCGTCAAAAAAAGACAGAAAAACACTAAAGGTATTTTAATTACTATCTCGAAATATATACTTACTGAAAGAAGTGGTTAAATGAAACGGTATAATTTTAACCAGGAAAAAACATTTACAATTTCAACAGGTAATGATAATTTCTTTTTTAAAATCGGGAATGATGTCATTGAAGAAGGCTTTTTGCAAAATTTCCCCGGACCTTCCCTGGCAATATTTATATTTCTTCTTACCCATCTGGAGGAAGGGGATATTGTAAGGACAAATCCCTCTATTATTTCATCACTCCTGCCATATAATAGAGACGAGGCTAAAGAAGGATTAAAATATTTAGTAAATAGAGGTATAATTAAAATAAGTAATTACCCGGAAAGTGATTATACCTATCGCATAAAGATAAATCTGGACTATCTTTCCAGTAATTTTACAGAAATGAATGACAATAATATGAAAAATAAAAAGGAACTCCGTGAAGAGATTATTCATCAAAATTCTGTCTCGCAAGACGAATTAAAACAGGTCTTTGCCAGCTATATCCCCTCAGGAAAAGACCTGCGTTTTTTTCGTGATGAGCTCTCTGCCTGGCTCAATGATTTTGAAACTGAGGTACTGAAAGAAGCCATCCGCCGTACAGAAAAATGGCGAAAAAATCAGGGGATAAATTTAGATTCAGATAAAAGCTTTTATTATCTTCAGGGAATTATTGATGATCTTTATGAAAAAGAGGCCTTTAATTATGAAAAATTACAACATTTTGACCGGCTTCACCGGGAAACAAGAGAGCTTGCCTCTTTATATGGTATAAAACACTGGCAGCACATGGATTCTGAACAGATGCTGACCTTTAAACGCTGGCTTAATGGCAAAAATGCCCTGAGTAAAGAACTGGCTAAATTTGCCATCAGGGAGGCCATCAGAAGAAAAAAAGATGGACAACCTTCCCTGAAATATATTGAAGATAATTTTATTAGCCCCTGGAAAAAGGCCGGTATAAAAAATGTTAAAGAGGCCAGACAGTATCTATCTCGTTTACATAATAAAAAAAATAATTATAAAAATAAAGAGAATAAGACTTCAGAAAACAAAAAAGAACGACAAAAGGATTACAAATGGGAAGACTTTTTTATTAACTATGATGATTATAAAGAAACTTGAGGTGTCATAAATGTCCTTTAATTTTAAAGCTGAACTCTATCAGGGGAAAAACCGCAAAAAATATCTTGAAGCAGAGAAACGGATAAAGAAAATACATAAAAATTATCCGGAAATAAAGAAAGTTGACGAATATTTAAATTACCTGCAACGTGAGTATAATTACTATAGAATGGATATCTTTCATAAAGAAAACAACTCTGATATGAAGCTCGAAGAATTAAAAGAAGAAATAGAGATGCTAAAGGAAAGATACAGTCAATTACTTGACCAATATGATATTCCTCGTGATTATAAAGAGCCACAATGGGATTGTGAGCTCTGTCATGATACAGGCCGTATCTATAAAAATGGTAAATATATACTATGCAATTGTGCTATCGGCTCTTCTTTAAAAAGTAAACGTGAAATAAGTAATATCCCCCGTCATCTTTATCAGGCCTCATTTAAAACAGCCAATCTCAATTATTATGATGATAACAGGGAAACAGATAAGGGGATGACCTTCAGAGAAAATGCCCAGAAAATATATAGCCATGCCCAGAATTTTACCAGAAATTATAAAAAAGGCCATTATAATAGGGGCCTTATTATTGAAGGGCCTATTGGCAGTGGTAAGTCTTTTTTACTGGGATGTATTGCCAATGACCTGATTAAGCGCAATATTGAAATCAAATATATCGTTTATACAGACCTATTACAGGAAATAAGGGATAGTTATGAAGATAGTAATGGTGAAAGTGAGCTGAAATTGATTAGCTCTGTCCAGGAAATACCCGTATTACTGATAGATGATCTGGGAACAGAAAAAGCCAGCGAATTCGCCTCCAATATCCTCTATCAAATTATTGATAAAAGATATCGGGAAGAGCGCCCCATCATCCTCAGTACTAATTTTTCCATTCAGGAGCTACAGGAGAGGTTTTCCATTATGGGTGAGCGCATTTTCCAGCGGCTACTGGAAATGAATCGTTATTTTGCATTATATGATAATATCAGGGCTAAACTTATTACCAGTAAACAGGAGGTTCAATTCTGATGGCCATGGAAAAGGGTTATCTTGCAGAAAAAAATAATGATTTCCGTCAACAGGAATATCAATTACTGGGTATTCTCCTGCAATTTCCAGATAAAATTGATGAAGCGGCTGATGTCCTGCAAACTAAACATTTTCTTGACCCCCAGGCAGAGCTTATTTATGAAATATTGCTTGACCAGTTCCAGAAAGATAATCAAATCTCCCGGACCAAGCTATTTCTCCGTTTGAAAAAAGATGGGATTATCGATAAAGCTGAAGAGACCATAGAGCGTCTGACCTCGGGTTTTAATACCATAGATGAATTATTACCAACTATAGATATTATTAAGAAAAACTATCAAAGGGAGCTTTTGATGCGAGCTTCCCGCAAAATTAAGGACCTGGCTACAGAGACGGAGCTCAGTCTCAATGATTATCAGGCCAGGGCCCAGGAGCTTATCTTTGAGGCCACAAATGAAACAACAGACCTGGAAAAACATATTTTCACCCTTGATGAGGCCCTGATGGAATCCTTTGAATCCTATCTTGACCGCAAACATAAACAGGTCGATGTTGGCTTGAGAAGTGGTTTTATCTCCCTTGATAATCTCATTGGAGGTTTTAAAAAGGGACATTTAACCGTTGTTGCTGCTTCCACCAGTATGGGAAAAACAGCCTTTGCCATCAATATAGCTAAAAACATCATAAAAAGGGATGTACCTATCGCTATTATCAGTCTTGAGATGGATGCCCGGGAAATCGTGGACAGGATGATAATCCAGGAGGCCCAGGTTAATGGCTGGAGATATAATCAGGGTGAAACAAGTGATGAGGAAGATAAACGTATATCCAGAGCCCTTGACAATCTCCATGAACACCCTCTAATGATTTCTGATGAAAGGGGATTAAATGTTGCCCAGATAAGGGCCAGACTGAGGAAATTTAAAGCTCAGTTGGGGGAATTAGGACTTGTCATCATTGATTATCTACAGATGATTCAACTACCAGCCGAGCGGGCCCAGACAACTGCCCGGGCCATTGGTGAGGTCGTTCTTGAGCTTCGTAACCTGGCTGCAGAGATGGAAACACCGATTGTCCTTATTTCCCAGATAAGTCGTAGTTTTACTCATCGTCCTGATAAAAGACCTGTCCTCTCTGACCTCAGGGATTCAGGTAATATTGAGGAGATTGCTGATGGGGTTATGTTCCTCTACCGTCATGCCCATACAAGCGCAGCAGCCAGAGAA
>CAZOON010000213.1:0-3626 GCA_964581445.1 uncultured Halanaerobiales bacterium
TTTCATCTCTCCAAGTTCTTCTTTTATAGCAAACACTTTTCTTTTTATATTATTTAATTTTTCTTGATTATTTATTAATTTTGCCAGTTCTGATTTATATCCACCAAGTTCTTTTAACTTTGTATAAACCTGCCATAAAAGCCAACCATAATAACCAAATAAAACAATAATCAAACCCATAAAAAGGGTCTCAGAATTACTCATTAATAATTTTATAATATATTCGAATAAAAACATTTCTTACCCCCTCTGATATTTATATTCCAGAGAAGATATCAGTGTGTCAACTATTAACTAAGACCATGGCACTCAAATCAGCAAGTTTAACTTTATCCCCTTTTATTATCCCCAGACTTTTTATTCCTGCCTTATTTCCATTCACTAAAACATTCCATATTCCAGAAAAGGGTAAAGAAAAATCTATTTCTTCAAGATTAGGATTATACAATATTAATAAGCTAATATTTTTTTCTTCTTTTTGATCATTAAGCATAAAACCTACAGTATTTTCAGGTGTATCAATAAAAGACAAACATTCTTTAATCTTTTCAGCAGTTCTTAAATGAAAAAGTTTAAATTTTTTTCTTAAACTTATTAAACCCTGATAATACCTGAAAGTATTAATATATTTAGACTTTCGTCCCCATTTTAGACGATTGATATCATCACCTGCCTTATATGTATTATGATGCCCATATTTTGTACGCAAAAATTCTTCACCACCATAAATAAAAGATATCCCCTGAGATGTCATGATAATTGTCTGGGCAAGCCTATCCATTTTTATTCTTTGTTTTTCATCCATATCTCCATTTGAGCGTGATAATTTATCCCAGAGTGTTAAATTATCATGTGAAGAAACATAATTTATGGTTTCATGAGGTGAATAACAAAAATCTCTGATCTCTTCAGCAAAATCAATTCCACCAACAACACCTCTTTTTATTGCAGTTGTCAAATAATGGGCGCCATTAACAAATCCTTTTATATCACCATCATTATCCCCTTTGATAGCATTACGAAAATTATCATTAAATACGGCTATATTTAAACCCTGTTGCTTACCTTTTATCATTTTCTTTTCAAATGGCAAAAGAGACTGACCTCCACACCAGGGCTCCCCATATAACAAAATTGAATCATCAATATTATGAATTCTTTTTTCAATTTTTTTCATGGTTTCTTTATCAATAAGGGCCATCAAATCAAATCTAAAACCATCAACATGGTATTCCCTGAGCCAAAATTGAAGGGAATCAATAATAAATTTCTGTACCATCGATTTTTCACTGGCAATCTCATTCCCACAACCCGAGCCATTACTACAAAAACCTGAATCATAAAGACGGTAATAATAATCAGGGGCAAGTATATCAAAGGAGGAATTTTCTTTATTATATGTATGATTATATACGACATCCATAATAAAACCAATACCCTCATTATGTAAAGACATAATCATTTTTTTAAATTCAATTATCCTGCTGTAATTGGATGGGTTTGTAGCATAAGAGCCTTCTGGCACATTGTAATATAATGGATCATATCCCCAATTATAATCATCTAGATTTTTATCATCTACAGTTGCAAAATCAAAAACAGGCTGTAAATGTAAATGACTTATACCAAATTCTTTTAAATGGTCAATACCTGTGCTTAAACCTTTATAATTCATTGAACCCTTCTCTGTAAAAGCCAGATATTTATTCTTATTAATAATTCCTGAATCATAAGAACTTGTAAAATCCCTTATATGGGTTTCATAGATAATAGCATCAAGAGGATTATTTAATTTAATTCTTTTATCTTTTTCCCATCCAGGGGGATTAGTCTCTGCTAATGAAACTATTAAGCCCTTTTGACTATTTGTACCCACCCCCCTGGTATAGGGATCAATCAGATAATATTTTCTATTATTTCTAAATAGTAGATAAAGAAAATATTTTCCAGCTAAGTCTTCCTTAATTATAGCTTCCCAGCTGCCATTTTCATCGCGTTTAAAATTAGCAATTCTCTCATACTCATTTTTATCATCACTTTCATTTTTATATATAAGTACTTTTATATTATCTGCAGTGGGGGCCCAGACCCTGAATACCGTCATTTCTTTTGTATAATTTATACCAAGATCATCTTTCTCATAATACCATATATTCATTATTAAAACCTCATTTATTATTTTTGACTTAATTTCAAAAAAATTATTCTCATCTTTAATTATTCTCATTTTTAATATATAATATTAAAAAACAGTGAGAGCAAAGAATAATATAGAAAATGAAGAGGGGAGAAAAAATATGATAATTACATATAAAGGTTTAAAAGCAGATATCGGTAAAGATGTTTTGATTGCCACGGGTAGCCAGATAATAGGAGATGTCAAAATAGCAAAAGGAGCCAGTATCTGGTATAATGCTGTCTTACGTGCAGACCTTGATACTATCTATATTGGAGAAAACAGCAATATACAGGATAATTCTATACTCCATGTAGATATAAATCAGCCACTTTTTATTGCTAATAATGTAACTGTTGGCCATGGGGCAATATTACATGGGTGTACTATCTCCAATAACTGTTTAATTGGTATGGGGGCAAAAATCTTAAATGGTGCTAAAATTGGTGAAAATTCACTTATTGGCGCTGGGGCATTAATTACTGAAAATACAGAAATACCTCCTGGAACTTTAGTGCTTGGAGTACCTGGAAAGGTAATTAGAAAATTAAGCCTTGAAGAAATAGAAGACATAGAGCAATCAGCTCTAAATTACTATAAATTAGCACAGAAACACATATAGAATGATAAAAACCCTGCCATTATAAATGCAGGGCATTTTTATATCTATATTAAATTTAAATTGATATTGCTTCAGTAGGGCAAACAGGTATACATTTTCTACAATTACGGCATTTATCACTTAGTATTTTAGCCTTACCATTATTTATTTCAATAGCATCAAATGGGCAGGCATCAACACAATTACCGCAACCTACACAACTTTTTTCATCTATTTGTGGAATACTTTGTCGAGCAGAACTCCCTGTATTCACAGAAGAGCTTGTTCTGCTCATATTTGCACCACATTTAGGACATGACATCTCATAACAGGGTATACCTCTTTCGTGTGGAACATTGCTGCCACATACAGGACAGACACAATTGCCACTGGGGCCCAGTCCCATGCTTGTCCTGTTTCGTCCTCCACCACGACCAGAACCCCCACCTTGGCCTCTTCCTGAATTCATTATTAACATTCCTCCTTAGATTACAAACATTACAAAACTAAATGTTTTCTTTCTTCACCTTGTTCAAATAATTCACAAACACTATTATAATTATTTTTTATCTTTTCAAGTCCTTCTTCAATAAATTCCTGTCTAAGTACAATGGGGACAAAATGCTTCTTAACTTTAACTATATTAGGTCCAAAACGTCTGGACACACCTGCCTGAACATTTTCGCTTTTTAAAATCCCAACTATACCACGAGCTTTTTTAGGATCAGCATGTTCTCCTTCTTCTTCCTCTTCAGTTGTATTTATTACGTCTTTTAAGTATGTAATATTTTCTTCATCTATCCTGTATATTTTATAAAATTCAGCATCACCAAAATGCTTATCTATGAA
>CAZOON010000214.1:0-3623 GCA_964581445.1 uncultured Halanaerobiales bacterium
TTTTATTTAAATAAGAGTCATTACATTCAGCAACAACTGTATTTATAGAACTTATATCAACACCCTCCTGCGCAGTCTTTTTTATCATATATCCTAACAATGCATCCTGCACAAGGCCTACATTTAAAGTATTGGTCAATGCTATTGGACTCTCTAATTGTCCCAATTCATCAAGCTGTATTAAACCTGTCGTTTTACCATAACCATTAAGGACATAAGATGAGGCAATTAATTTATCTAAATATATGTTTTTCTCTGAAGGACTAATAATTGTGACCCCTGTTTTATATATATCAGTATCAATTGTAAAATGACCAACCTTTACCCCTTTAACATCACTAATTTTATTAAGTCTACCAGTATCTAATTCTCCAATTTTAATTCCATAATCAGATATTCGTCTTTGCTTATTCATAGTTTTTCCTAGCTCTATCCCTGTATAATAAATCATAATCTATTTCTATATCTTCTATCCTTTTAGTAAACCACACTTTTGCCTCATCTAAGGCCTTATTATATATTATATCTCCAAAATTATTTAAGAAAAAATCATAAATATTTCCCGCAGCTATTATACCTAATTCTTCATTTCTCTCTTCATAAAAAAAATTTTGAATTTTTTTAACTATTATCTTCTTTTCTTCCCTCGATATATTAATTTTCATTTTTTAACACCTCTTTTCCAAAAAAATTATCACAATAAATTATTAATGCTATTCCATCACAAATATTACCATATATTGTAATTAATACAACAGGCTGACCCTTCCCTTTTATCTTATTTATTATTTTAATATCCATGGAATTTATGATTTCTTAAATAATTTTTTTACTGGTATCAGTTGGTGGAAAATATATCATATTTATTTTGTCAAATTGCATATTATCACTCTGGGCTTAAATAATGTTTATAAATTTATTTATATCTTTTTCTATTAATCTCAATGAACTGGACCAAAATTCACTGCTATGTACATTTATACCCATCATATTTGCAAGATCAAATATTTTATTTTTCCCTGTTTCTCTAAGCAAATTATTATAACTATCCATAAATTCTTCTCTTTTTTCTTCTCTCAGTGAATATACTCCCAGACCAAAAAGAAGTCCAAAAGCATAGGGGAAATTATAATAATTATAGTTTGCTGAATAATAATGGGGCTTATTTAACCACATATATGGATGAAGAAATTTATGATTTAGGCCTTCTCCATAGGCTTTCTTCTGGGCCTCAAGCATTAATTTTTTAAGCTTTTTTATACTAAGTGATCCTTCTTTTCTTTGTTCAAAAAGACTTTTTTCAAATAAAAACCTGCTATATATATCAACTATTACCTGCCCCGCTTGAGATATCTTATTTTCCAATATTGTAACAAGCTGCTCACTATCTGCTTCATTTATTGCTGCCTCAGTAACTACAGTTTCACTAAAAATTGAAGCAGTCTCTGCTAAAGGCATGGGATAATCACTATTTAGTAAGCTCTCATCATCAAGACAATATCCATGATAGGCATGACCTAATTCATGAGCAAGTGTGATGACATCACTAAGACTACCAGTAAAATTACTTAAAATACGGCTTTCATTAATTTCATGGATATTATAGCAAAAAGCCCCACCTCTTTTTCCATTACGCGGCTCTGAATCAATCCATTTTTCATTAAATACTTTTTTATAAAATTTAGCCATTTCTTTGCTGACAGAGCTAATATTTGTAATAATAAAATCACGGGCTTCTTCATATGAATATTTCATTTCTTTTTTTCCCAGTGGTGCAAAAAGTTCATAAAAAGGCAAAGCGTCATCATAAGCAAGCACTTCTGCTTTTTTTCTATAATATTTATGAAAAACTGGTAGATAATCTTCTATAGCACTTAACATAGCATTAAGAGTCTCATCATCCATTCTTGAATCCAATAATATCTTTTCTAATGGTGATTTATATCCCCGTTTTTCACATAATGTTAATACTTCACCTTTTATTCCATTTAAGGCTGCAGCAACCCCATCTTCTATTTTTTGATATGCAGCTAATTCAGCCATATATGCTTTTTTTCGTATCTCGAAATCTTTGTGATTTGCAAGATTTCTAACTACTGGTAAGGGTAATTTCTTTTTTTCTCCCTCCATTTCTATATCAACCATAAGTGTTGAACTTAAGTTTTGCTGTAATTTAGTCCAGGCAGAAGAACCGGTCTGTTTCATTTTTGAAATTATGTCTTCTTCATCTTCAGACAATAAATAATCACTATTATCAACATACTCTTCTATTATAAATCTATGTTCTTTTAATAAATTTGACTTATCATATAATTTTTTTCTATTATCTAGCTCTTTTAACCATAACTGAAATCTAATTCTGGGACGAGTTAAATCACTAATCTTTTTTTCCAATCTTTCACCTGCTTTAAGTGCCTTTTCGTCTTTAGCATCAACGCTAACTTTTAATCTTGAATAAGCTATTAATTTTGAATGAACACTTAAATAATCCTTTAACAAAGCGATAAACTCCTCTGCTAAATTAGCCTCATCTTTATTATTAACCACTTTCCACTTCTTAATTTTATTAAAAATATTATCAAGTTCTCTTTCATCATTTTTAAAATCTTCACTATCAAAATCAGAATAAATATTTTCTAAATTCCATCGCATCTTCATATATTAATCCCACCTATTAATAATTATTAAGATATAAGTAATGAATCCTTCTATCTTTAATAAAACCTGCCTTTAAAGCAAGACTCATTGAGGGTATATTATTTTCCTCAATATGAACAAAAGATATTTTATTTTGTTTCCTTAATCTTTTAATCATTTCAAAACTAATATCCTGGCCATATCCTCTACCCCTGTATTCAGATAATACATGCAAAAAACCCATAGCACCATCGTCATGAGTCATCATCCATGCAATAAGCTTATTATCTTCAAATATACCAATAGAAATGCCCTGATTAATTCTTTCTCTTATATATTCTATTGAAAGATAATCTTGATATTTTGAATTATTATATATATATTCAGCATATTCAGGACTTAAATCATTAATATTTGTTCCTGTTTTTGGTATAAATTTATTTTCAGGATAAAATAATTTAATACAAGAAATTTTCCATAATATTTTTTTATTTTTTAATATATAAGGTAACATCCAATCCTCCATAATAGCAAAATACTCATCTTTATCATTGAGAAATTTTATTATATCTTTAAATTCAGAAATATTTTTACTACTTATGTAAACCCAGGAATGGTCACTAGTACCTCTAATTAAATAAGTATTACCAATACGATTAATACTACTGATATTATACTGTTTAATAAAATTTATTAAATTTATATTCCTTATTTTATCTCTAGACAAATTAGCAATAATATTATTTTTAGATAGCATATGTTTTTCATCCTTACTTTCTTATATTTAAGATTCAATCAATATATTATTTAAATTATTTGCCCATTGGAGAAGCATTTCATCTTTCCAGAAATTTGCCGTTATCTGCAAACCTAATGGAAGTCCCTTATGCAATTTGCGTATAGGAATATTTAATGTTGGCATGCCTGCATGTGTCCAGGGAAGATTCATTATAGGACTTCCTGTACTTTCTAAACCTTTTGGTGCT
>CAZOON010000215.1:0-3622 GCA_964581445.1 uncultured Halanaerobiales bacterium
GTTTTAGGTAGTTATAGTAGTGGACTTTCCATGCCCGGTGGTGAAGTTGCTGATAAGGCCGGTATACCACTTTTAACAGCCACAGCTACTAACCCATTAGTTACAGCTGGTAAAGAATATGTATTTAGAGCGTGCTTTATTGACCCATTCCAGGGTTCAGCACTGGCTAAATATACTTTTGAAGATTTAAATATTAAAAAAGCTGCTCTTTTAGTTGATGTAGCTCAGGATTATTCTGTAGGTCTGGCAAATTTTTATAAAAAAACATATACTAAGCTTGGTGGAGAAATTGTTTCTGATCTAAAATATCAGACTGGAGATCAGGATTTTTCTGCTCAGTTGACTGAGATTATAAGTTCTGGTGCTGAAGCATTATTCTTCCCGGGTTATTTTGGAGATGTTGCATTAATAGCTATTCAGGGTAGAGAACTTGGATTTGAAGGTGTTTATATGGGTGGAGATACTTTAGATAATCCTAAATTAATAGAGATTGCTAAAGAATATGCTGAAGGTGTAGTAGCTACAACTTTCTATCATCCAGAAGCACCTGCAACTACTCAGGAATCAATTGATTTTGTTGAGTCATTTAAAGAAGAATATGAAGAAGATCCAAATGCTGTATCTGTTATGACATATGATGCTTATAATTTACTACTTAAAGCTATTGAAAAAGCAGGTTCAACTGATCCTGATGCCATTAAAGATGCTCTTTCAGAAACAAAAGATTTTGTTGGAGCTGGTGGAACTATCTTGATAGATGAAAACAACAATGCTATTAGACCTGCAGTAGCCGTTAAGGTTATTGATGGTGTGTTCCATTATGAAACAACCATAAATCCATAATATTAAGTAATAAATAAATGTATTATTGAGTATAGGAGAGATGGGGTTTTACCCTATCTCTCTGATTATTGAAGGAGGATAATCAATGACATTAGATATATTCTTACAAAATCTTATAAATGGTCTTTCCTTAGGAGGGCTCTATGCATTAATTGCGATTGGTTACACCATGGTTTATGGAATATTAAGATTGATTAACTTTGCTCATGGGGAAATTTTTATGTTGGGGACTTATTTTCTTTTTTATGGTGTTGCAATCTTTCATTTACCCTGGTGGTTATCTTTTGTTATAGCAATTATTTTAACGGCACTTACGGGTATGTTAACGGAAAAAATAGCCTATCGTCCTTTAAGAAATGCACCAAGAATTTCAATTTTAATTTCGGCTATTGGTGTATCTTTTTTCCTTCAGAATGCAGGAGTTGTTGTTTTTAGTGGTGTTCCCAAGTCCTTTAATAGACCTGATATTTTTAAGAAGATGTTTATTTTAGGAAATATAAGGATTTCATCTATAAATATTGCGGCTACAGTTATTTCGATACTTTTTTTAATGGCTTTATTATATATTGTATTTAAAACAAAAACTGGTCTGGCCATGAGGGCTATTTCAACAGATGTTGAAACAGCAAAGTTAATGGCAGTTGATGTTGATAATACAATTTCTATTACATTTGCTATTGGTTCTGCTCTGGCAGCTGTAGGTGGTATTTTGTGGGCTCTTAAGTATCCACAAATCTTTCCTGTAATGGGTATGATCCCTGGAATAAAGGCATTTATTGCTGCTGTTCTTGGTGGAATTGGAAATATTGGAGGAGCAATGATCGGGGGATTTATTCTCGGACTGGCTGAGATTATGTTAGTAGGATTTATGCCAGCTTTATCCGGTTATAGAGATGCTTTTGCCTTTGTAATTTTAATTTTAATTCTTTTATTTAAACCAGATGGTATTATGGGTAAAAATGTCCAGGAGAAGGTGTAAGATATGACTAAGAGAAAGGAACAATTATTATCACTTGTAGCACTTGGTGTTTTGATGATTTTGATATATTTTGCAGAAAATAATTTAGATTCCTATAAATTGAGAATACTTAACCTTGGTGCTATTTACACAATTCTGGGTGTAAGTTTAAACCTGATTTTTGGTTTTACCGGTCAATTTTCCCTGGGGCATGCTGGATTTATGGCTATAGGTGCTTATACGACTTCTTTATTGATAATGCCTCCTTTTTATAAGGAGATGTCATTTATGATAGAGCCTTTAATATGGCCCCTTAGTGTAATGCATTTGCCATTTATTTTAGCATTATTATTAGGTGGAGTGTTAGCAGCTATTGCGGCTATAATTATTGGTTTGCCTGTTTTAAGATTAAGAGGCGATTATCTGGGTATAGCTACTCTTGGTTTTGCAGAAATTATAAGGGTAGTTGCAAATAATATACCACAAATAACTAATGGTGCGCTAGGAATTAAAGGTATTCCGGAATATTGTAATCTCTGGTGGACTATTGGGTTTGCTGTGTTTACTATTTTTATTGTTAAAAGACTTATTGCCAGTAGTTACGGACGGGCTTTAATGTCAATTAGAGAAAATGAGATAGCTGCTGAAGCTATTGGGGTTAATCTTACCTACCATAAGGTTATGTCATTTACTGTAAGTGCATTTTTTGCTGGTATAGGTGGCGGATTATTGGCCAGTTTAATGACAACAATTGATCCGAGGGCTTTTATGTTTGTAATGACCTTTAATATTTTGATAGTGCTTGTAATTGGTGGTATGGGAAGCATAACTGGTACTGTTATTGCAGCTTTTCTTTTTAATATTTTTCTGGAATATTTACGGCCGATTGAAGAAGGGTTTGATCTTGGTCCGATATCTATTCCTGAAGTGCCGGGTTTGAGGATGGTTACTTTTTCAATATTGCTATTAATTATTATCATCTACAAACAGAATGGACTAATGGGTGATTTAGAATTTACCTGGGAAGGTTTCTTCCGGTTTCTGAAAAAATTTGGTTCTAATAATTCTGTTGAAGGAGGGGATATGTAATGGCATTACTGAAAACAGATAATATAACAATGCGTTTTGGTGGATTGACTGCAGTTGATAATTTTTATCTCGAGATAGAGCCAGGTGAGATTGTTGGTTTAATAGGGCCTAATGGGGCTGGAAAAACCACTGTTTATAATATGATAACAGGCATTTATACCCCCACAGAAAATAAGGTATTTTTTAAGGATGAAGATATAACTGGACTTAAACCCGATAATATTGCAAAAAAAGGGATTGCCCGTACATTTCAGAATATAAGGTTATTAGATAATCTTACAGTACTTGATAATATAATGATTGGTACACATCTTCATTTACAATCAAATCTATTATCTGCTATTTTTAGATTACCGGGATATGTTGAAGAAGAAAATGATTTATATAAAAAATCAAAAGAATTACTGGAAAAGGTAGATTTAATTGATGTGTCTCATGAAAAAGCAGGGAGTCTCCCTTATGGACAGCAGAGGAGATTGGAGATTGTTCGTGCTCTGGCAACTGATCCTAAATTACTTCTTTTAGATGAGCCTGCTGCTGGAATGAATCCATTTGAATCAAATGAATTGGTAGAATTTATTAAACGAATTAGGGATGAGTTTGGCATAACAATATTCCTGATTGAACATGATATGAAGGTAGTTATGAAGGTTTGTGAGAGAATAATGGTTTTAGATTATGGTAAAACAATTGCCAAAGATACTCCTGATGAAATAAAAAATAATCCTGAGG
>CAZOON010000216.1:0-3615 GCA_964581445.1 uncultured Halanaerobiales bacterium
TCCTCAATCATATAAAGCAAGGCATTAATAATAGAAGCTGCCACTGGGCTGCCTCCTTTTCTACCTTTTACTGTTATATGTGGTATATCAAGTTTAGCCAATTCTTCCTTGGACTCGCTTGCTCCAACAAATCCAACAGGAGTACCTACAATTAGATCAAAATCTACCTTTCCTTCTTTAATAAGATCAATAATTTCAAATAGTGCTGTTGGAGCATTTCCAATAGCAAGTATACGATTTTTTTTATCTTCAACTGCTTTCCTCATAGAAACCATTGACCTGGTTATACCCAACTCTTTAGCTTTTTCTGCTACATCTTTATCTGAAATATAACAGTTTACTTTCCCTCCCAGAGAAGCCAGTTTTCTTTTATTTATTCCTGCTTTAAGCATGCTGACATCTGTTACAATATTAACTCCTTTTTTCAAGGCCTCAAGACCACTTTTAAGAGCTGAATGAGATATTTGTATTAAATTTACAAAATCAGGATCAGCTGTGGCATGTACAACACGTTTAATAACTTTTTTCTCTTCTTCTGAACAATTCAATTTGCCTATTTCTTTTTCAATTATCTCCATACTTTTTTCTTCAATTTTTTCTGGGTCAACAATATTTATCTTTGTCATTTTAAATCCTTTCTAATTTTAAATTAATATTTTTTATTTTGAATAGGCCCGGGCACTGTGTTCTATGACACCATAAAAATTATTTAATAATTCTCCATAAACTTTATCAGGTTTAATATCTTCAAAAAGTTCCGGATGGAGCCATTTAGCAAAATATAAATCGCCAATGATTGAAGTCAATCCACTAAATACATCCCAGGTAATAACATGCACATTACCTTCTTTAACTGCTGTTGTTGACTTCAGACTTTCTCGAGTAATTACATTGTTATAGGCCTCTTTCATCTCTTCTAGGGAAGCACCTCTACCGGCCTGTTTAACTATTACTTCAGGATTGCTTTCCCAGACAAACTCACTTGAAACTGTAGGATAACGCCCTTCTGTATCTGCACAGATATTTATTCCACCAGCTGCCTCTATCTTTGGACCTACACTACCTGTCTTTGAACTTGTTTTAAAAGGTTTATACCATTCCCAGTAGACCTTTTTCTTTTCTTCCTCACTGAGCTTTCCTAACCTTTCACTTATCAGGCCCCTGTATTTTTTTATAAATGTAATTAATTTTTCGGCCCTTTCCTCCTTAGAGACCACTCTGGCAACATTTCTGATAGTGGTATACAATCTTTCCGGGTCAGATGTACGTTCAACCACAACAGGTATATTAAAAGCCTGAATCATCTTGCGGTGATCATCCTGCAACATCGTATCAGCAATAAGCACATCAGGATTCAGTTCTGCAATTGCCTCTATTTTCGGACTATGTGAATTATTGCCTACAACCTTTAACTCTTTATCAGGATAGGGAAACATATTTTCTGAACTACTATTATCCCAGGCAATTACCCGATCAAAAGCACCCAGGGCCATAATAATCTGATTTGCTGAGGTACTCAGACAGACAATGGTTTCTACCGGTTTTTCAATTGTGGAGCTAACTCCATCATAATCCTCAATAACTATCTCATCAGCAAAAGCAAATTGACTAATACCAATCATTCCAATAAGCATAATAAGAATAAGTGCGGATATTTTATTATTCACAATTTTCACTCCTTTTTAATTGTTATCTCCTGCATCTATAGGTATTATATGGTTTCCCGATGATGTTTTAATTATTTCTACATCAATATTATAAATTTTTTTCAAACGTTCAGAAGTAAACACTTTGTCAGGTGTACCAATGGTAAATATTCCTCCAGGCTCCATTAGAAAAATTCTATCTGAATATCTACTTGCCAGATTAATATCATGTAAGACAGTAACTACTGTTGTCATTTCACTTCGGGTTAATTTCTGAAGTATTTTCATTACCTCTAGCTGATGATTAATATCCAGATTTGCAGTTGGCTCATCAAGAAAAAGTATTTCAGGCTCTTGAGCAAGTGCCCTTGCAATAGCTATTTTTTGCCTTTCTCCTCCACTCAGGGTATTCACATCCCTATCTGCCAGGTGTTCAATTTTTAATTTACTAATAATATTATTAACTAACTTTTTATCACTATCTTGAACTCTCCATTTAATATATGGTCTTCGTCCAAGTAAAATCATCTCATAGACAGTAATCGAAAAACTACTAGCCTCTTTCTGGGGAACATAGGCAAGTGTTCTTGCTAACTCAGAAGATTTAATATTATTTATAGCTCTACCGTCAAGATATACCACCCCTTTCTGCAAACTTGATATATTACTTAAACATTTGAGTAAAGTAGATTTCCCAACACCATTGGGACCAGTAATACTGGTCAATAAAGCAGATTTAATTTCCAGGTGAAGATTATTTAGTATATATTTTTTTTCATAGGAAAAACTAAGGCTTTTTCCTTCTAATCTCATACCCAGTATTTCCTCCTTCTTTTCAATAACATATAGAGAAAAAATGGTGCTCCAGCAAGTGAAGTAATAATTCCCACAGGTAATTCTGTTGGTTTAATTATCATTCTAGCAACAGTATCTGCCCCCAGTAAAATTATGGCCCCTGAGAGTGCAGATGCTATAATTAAAAACCTATTATCATTGCCAATAATCATTCGACAAATATGTGGTGCAACCAGGCCAATAAAACCAATGATACCGGTAAATGCCACCACACAACTGGTCAAAAAGGCTGCAAAAATGCTGGCTCTTCTCCTTAACTTTTTAACATTTATCCCTAGATTTGTAGCTACTTCTTCTCCTGCATTAAGAGTATTAATGTCCCAGGCCATTTTCAAAATATAAATTAAACCCAGTAAAAGTATTGGCGCCAAGATAAGAATATCCAGCCATTCAGCCCTATAAAGACCACCCATTAGCCAGATTGTAAGTTCTGTTAGTTCTTCCCTATCCGCAATATACTTAAAAAATGACAGCCCCGCTGAAAAAAGATAACTCAATGCAACCCCGGCCAGGATTAAGGTTGCTGCACCACCTTGCTTTATAGATGCTATCATATTAATAACAAGGATAGTTATGATTCCACTGAAAAATGCTCCTAAAATAACAACCCAGGAGCCATATTGACCCATAAATTCGTTTCCCAACAAATAATTACCCAGTACTATCGCTATCCCTGCACCAAAGGCTGAGCCAGCTGACACCCCCAGTGTATAAGGACTGGCCAGGGGATTTCTTAAAACTGATTGCATTAAAGCCCCATTTGAACCCAGAGCTAAACCAGTAATAATTGCCAATAAAACACGGGGTAAACGAATTGTAAAAACAATCCCATGTATAAAAGAAGAATATTCTTTATTACCTATTCCAAAAATTTTTTGCAATATTACTCCATACACATCAAAAAAACTTATCTCTGCTACCCCAATTGTCACAGAATAAGTAGCTCCTAGGATTAAAATTAAAAGCATTAACATAATAATATATTTTCTTTTATTAATAACTTTATCATAAACATTTAACCCTACTAATACTTTTGCTTCTTCCACTAACTTTCCTCCTGTTCTCTCACTCTTGCTATAAAAAATTATTTTTAAAAAAATATTCATTAAATAAA
>CAZOON010000217.1:0-1688 GCA_964581445.1 uncultured Halanaerobiales bacterium
ACAAATCCATACCTTTAAAGAGGCAATAGAGCTGGGGAATAAAATACCCAAGAATACAGAAGAAGCTCAATATAATCTTGCATATCCTGTTGCCGCAGCGACTTTATATTCAAAGGTTGGAGTTGCAGAAATTTTAAGAGAAAATTATGATAAGCAAGAGATAGTTACTTTAATGGATAAAATTGAATTTATTCATTCAAAAGAAATACAGGATAATTTTCCAGAGTATTGTGAAAGCAGGACGGTAATACATCTGAAATCCGGTGAGATTCTTGATTCTGGAGTGATTTCTGCCCGGGGTGTTGGAGAAAACAATTTAACTAAGGTTGAGCTGGAAAATAAGTTTAGAGAATTAGCAAAGGAAAGTCTTAACGAGAAAAAAATTAAGGAAATAATCTATTTTATAGATCATCTTGATGAAATAAAAAGGGTTTCTACTTTATCTCTTATAATAAATGGGGAAAAGGAGATTTTGGATTTTTCTTGAATTATATATAGGCAACAAATTCAGTCAAGCAAGAATATTGTAAAGATATAATAATATCTTTTTAATATGAGTAATAAAAGTATATTTTTATTATATTCTTCTTATTGAGAATAAATTATTCTGGTAATTAATTAATCAGGACAGATAAAATAGTAAATAAAATAAATATATATTTGTTAAATAAAAAAAATTATAAGGAGGCATTTTATGATATCAATTAAGAATCTTTATAAGAAATATCCTGGTTCGGAAAGATATTCAGTTAATAATTTGAACCTGGAAATTGGTGAAGGAGAGACATGTGTACTAGTCGGGCCGTCAGGTTGTGGTAAAACCAGCACATTGAAGATGATAAACAGGCTTGTTGAACCAAGTAAAGGTAAAATTTTTGTTAATGAAGAAGATGTAACAAAAGTTGATCCTATAGACTTGAGAAGAAACATAGGATATGTAATTCAAGAGATTGGTCTTTTCCCTCATATGAATATATTCCAGAATATTGCTACAGTTCCCAATGAACTAAACTGGCCAAAAGACAGGATAGAAAAAAAAGTATATGAACTTATGGAATTAATGGGATTGGATCCAAAGATATATGCTAAAAGAAGACCTAAAGACTTGAGTGGTGGGCAAAGGCAAAGGGTTGGGGTTGCCAGAGCTATGGCCGCCGATGCCCCGGCGATGTTAATGGATGAGCCGTTTGGAGCTGTTGACCCCATAACAAGGGGTAGATTACAGGATGAGTTTTTAAATATGCAAGAAAAACTTAGAAAAACTATTGTCTTTGTAACCCATGATATTAATGAGGCCTTAAAAATGGGAACAAAAATTGCAGTAATGCGTGATGGTCAGCTTGTTCAGTATTCAAGTCCTGATGAATTATTGGCTAAACCAGCAAATGAATTTGTTGAAGATTTAATAGGAGGAGATTATACCCTTAAGCGTTTACAACTAATTTTAGCTGAGGAAATAATGGATACACCTGTTTATAAAGTACATATGGATGAATCTATTTCTAATTTGAAAGAAAAAGTTGGAGAAACTCCTGGAGATAGAATTTATGTAACTGATGATAATAATAAATTATTGGGTTATTTTCCAAAGGTACAACTTAATCGTGAAGGCAAGGCAAAAGATTTTATCCAACCTCTTAAAACAAAAATTGCTAATTATACTCGTTTAAGTGAAGCACTTTCAGAGA
>CAZOON010000217.1:1698-3611 GCA_964581445.1 uncultured Halanaerobiales bacterium
GATGTTAAGTGTGGGGAATACTTCAATATGTGTTGTAGATGATAATGATATATTTCAGGGAGTAATCTGTATGGAAGATATACTTATAACTGCAAAAAGTGAAGAAAATATATAGTTTTTAAAAGGGGGGATAATTTTGGGTTTTATTGAATTTATGCTAGAAAGAAATCAACTGGTATGGCGATTAATTCTTGAACATATCTGGTTAGTATTTTTTGCAATTATAATTGCTATTGTAATAGGTGTTATACTTGGAATAATTTCTTCGTATTATGCTTTTATGGCGAAGATAATTATACCTTTTACACAGATTACAATGACTGTTCCCAGTATTGCTTTGATGGGTATGTTAATTCCTTTTGTTGGTATAGGTCTTTTAAATGCTGTAATCTGTCTGGTTGTGTATTCGCTGTTATCTATTGTTCGTAATACCTATACTGGTATAAAAGAAATTCCTGATGAATATATTGAAGCGGCAAAAGGTATGGGGATGACAGGGAAATGGATACTTTATAAAATAAAATTACCTTTAGCATTACCTGTAATAATTGCAGGTGTCAGGACTTCAATTGTTATGATTATTGGAATAGGGGCTATTATGTCTTATATTGGTGTTGGTGGATTAGGAGATTTAATATTTCGGGGGATTGCCAGGACCAGACCTGATATGATATTAACAGGTGCAATTTTTGTTAGCATTTTGTCAATAATTACAGATTATTTCTTTGGAAGGTTAGAAGGATATTTTTATAGAAAGAGTTCTTAAAATAAGGTGGTGAGTATTAATGCATCTAAAAGAAAGATATAGTATTTTTTATCCCATTTTTTTAATAATGCTGGGTGTAATTACAACAGTATATTTTGTAAATAATCCTGGTGGCTCAATGGCTGCTCGTTTATTAAATTATGATGAAATTTTAAGGGCATTAAGACAACATATTTTATTAGTGATTTTTGCTATGATAAGCGCTATACTTTTTTCAGTGCCTATGGGAATAATAATTACGAGACCAAAATTTAAATCTATAGTACCAATAATCGATAATATTACTAATATTGCACAAACAGTCCCCAGCCTGGCTGTTTTAGCCTTAATTTATTCGTTTTTTGGTCTGGGGTTTAAAACTGCTTTATTTGCACTCTGGTTATATTCCTTACTTCCTATATTAAGAAATACTTCAGCTGGTATTCAATCTATTCCTGATGAAATTATTGAAGCTGCGAAAGGTATGGGAATGAGTCAAAAACATATTATTATGCGGATTGAATTGCCACTTGCATTACCTGTAATTATGGCTGGAATAAGGGTTTCTGTAGTAGTGTGTGCTGGTGCTGCTGCTCTTGCAACTTTTATTGGGGCGGGTGGCCTGGGTGATCTTATTGTTACAGGGCTGGCACTTTCAAGAAATACAATTATTTTAACAGGAGGTATTTTGACTGCTCTTTTTGGTATACTGATGGATAGTATTTTTGCAATTATGGAGAATCATCTCCTGGGCCGGAACCAACTTAAAAAAGTAAATTGAAGGGAGGTGTAATATACTTAATATTATTTTTGAAAAGTTGTAAGTTTTACTATATTTAGAGGAGGAATAAATTAAATGAAAAAAATTTTAATTTTTCTTATGCTTACTGTGATGGTAATTGATGCTAGTTTTAGTAGCATGGCTGCTGAGAAGGTAATTATTGTAGGATCAAAACAGTTTACAGAACAGTTAATTGTTGGCCAGATTGCTATACAGTTACTTGAAGATAGAGGATTTGCTGTTTCAGATAAAACAGGACTTGGTGGATCAACAGTTTGTCGTGAAGCATTGAAATCAAATGATATTGATATGTACTGGGAATATACAGGTACTGCCTGGATGGCATATTTAGGACATGATAAGCCAATCACTGATCCTGAAGAAGCT
>CAZOON010000218.1:0-3607 GCA_964581445.1 uncultured Halanaerobiales bacterium
TTGAATATTCCAACTGATTATGAAGGAATCTCTCAATCACTTATTATTGATGGTGAGGTTCAACATAAAAATCTTGCAAAAATAGGGCTAAATGAAAAATGGTTGCTAAATGAACTAAAAAAATTTAACATTTATAATCTGAATCAAATATTCTTTGCTGCTATTGACAGTAAAGGTAATTTGCTTTATCAATTAAAAATCGGGTGAAAATATGGGACTAAAGTTTATACTGGGTATATCTATCATGTTATTTATTATTCTCGCTCTTTCTATTACTGCTTATTTATTTATTAAAAATATGACAGAAAACATTGAAGAAAAACTTTATCTATTAAATAATGACATAAATAATAAAAAATGGCTAAATGCCTCAGAAATATTTAAAGATATTACTAAAAAATGGGAAAAAGCAGAAACCATTTTCCCGGTTCTAATTGACCATGACGAGTTACATAACCTGGAAATAAGCCTTGCAAAAATTTCAGTTTTTATAAAAAATAAAAACAAAAAAGAGCTTCTGGTTGAAATTAATGTAGCCTTAAAATTAATCTCCAGTATTAGTGAACAGGAAAAACTTTCTCTAAAAAATATTTTTTAATTCACTAGCCTTAGTTATTAATAAACTTGATTTTAGCTATCATCTCTCTTATATCTTCATTTTTGAATTCCGGAATAATTATTTCCATCAGTTGATATATATATAAAAATTCATCAATTAAATTTTCCTTATCATCTTTTTCCAATTTATTAATTCTGCTCATAGCCTGTTCAATATCATTACCGGTTCTATTAAGAGACTTAATTAACTTATTAACCGGGTTTGACTTTTTATTAGAGGTATTTTCCTTTTTGTTGTTGAGTTTCTTTCTTTCCCTTTTTATTAGAATAGTTGCAATAGCCTCTTCCATTGACATGTTTAAATATTTATTAAATAAATCAATAATATCTTTAGTCTCTCGTTTGCTGAGATTATATTTAATAACCCCATCTAATAAAGAATTTTTTTTAGAGGGGTCACCTGTCCTTGAAACTAATGCCTTGGCCAATGTGATATGAGAAAGCGTCAGGGCACTATCTTCATCAAGTACTCTATTCTGGTATGATTTTTCAACATCTAGAATATTTAACCACTCTGTTAAAGTAGTCCTGGGAACACCCAATTTTTGACTGGCATCTTTTTTTGTCAGACCTTCTTCATCTATAAATTTTTGAATTGCCAGGGCCCTTTCCAGAGGATTTAAGTCCTGTCTCTGCAAATTTTCAATTAGCTGAATCTGCCTCAGTGAATTGGTATCTAAATCCTCAGTTAAGATTACTGCTGCTACTTCATTTTCTTTACTATTACTCTTTATCGCCCTTAATCTTCTTTCACCTGCAATCAAAATATAATCACCGTCTTTTTGATGAACAATGACTGGCTGAAGTTGTCCAACTTCTTTGATAGAAGCTGCAAGTTGTTTTATGCCTTCTTCATTAAATTCCTTTCTTGACTGCTCGCCTGCTATTTTAATACTTTTTACAGGAATTTTATCAAAATTCATAAAAAATCACCTTTCTTATAACAAATATATTATTATAATTTTTCTTTTTTATCTTAAATTAATAGTATGATATAATAAATTAATAATATAAATAAATTAGAGGTGTTTATTCTTGTCTATAGATATATTAAAACAAAATTTAGAAAATATCAATGATTTACAGGTAAAATATAAGGAAAATCTTTGCAATTACACAACTTTTAGAGTTGGTGGGCCGGCAGATATCTTTCTAATACCTGAAACAAAAAAAGCTTTAAAAGAATTACTATTTCCAATCAGTGAAACTAATCTGGCTACTTATGTACTTGGTCAAGGTAGTAATGTAATTGTCGCGGATAAAGGCTTTAGAGGGATAATAATATACACTGGAAAACTCCAAAGAATTAGAATAAATAATAAGATAATTAAAGCTGAAGCAGGTATTAAATTATCAAAACTGGCCCAGGAAGCTCTAAAAAACAATCTGAGTGGTCTTGAATTCGCATCTGGTATACCCGGAACCCTTGGCGGGGCTCTTTATATGAACGCCGGTGCCTATGAAAATGAAATTAAAGACCTTATCCAGGATTCACTACTATATGATTATCATGGTAATGAAATCTTATTGCCCCTGAAAAAATTAAATTTATCCTATCGAAAAAGTATCCTTCAGGAGAAAAAATTAATTGCTATTGAAATTACTATAAAACTAAGAAATTCCAAAAAATCTGAAATTAAGAAAAAAATGGATATTTTGAAAGAAAAAAGGCTTAGTAAACAGCCCCTCAATTGGCCTAGTGCTGGTAGTACATTTAAGAGACCCGAAGGCCATTATGCCGGGAAATTAATTGAAAAGGCAGGTCTTAAGGGAACACAAATTGGAGATGCTCAAGTTTCCAAAAAACATGCTGGATTTATTGTCAACCGCGGAGGGGCTTCTGCTAACGATATCATAAATTTAATTAAATATATACAAAAAGAAGTCTACAAACAAAGTGGTGTTAATCTGGAAGTGGAGCCCCAAATAATAGGGGAGTTTTGATTTCTATTTATTCATATAGAGCGCTTTTTTTTGCTGATGTGTGAATTGTTTAATTTCATATTCCCGTTTCATGGCCTTGCTTTTATTCTCAAATTCTTCATAATACTTTAATTCAACCGGTGCTCTTCCCCGGGTATATTTAGCTCCCTTCCCTTCATTGTGTTTTTTTATTCTTCTCTTAATATTATTTGTATAGCCAGTATATAAACTTTCATCATTACATTTAATTATGTAGACATAATACATTTTAAAACTTTACTGCGTTAAACTTTGATTTAAGCATAGGTATATTTTCCCCTTTCAATTGATAATATTTGACTATATAATAAAAAATAACACTATATAATTAATACTACAAATCCACTGAAATATCCTTCTCCTTTTTTATTTTAATAAATATAAATAGGACCACTATATATTGTGTATTATAAAAAATATATATACTATATATTGAATTTTTTTAAAATTGATGCTATAATAGTTTCACATTATAGAAATGAGGTGAGCATATGTCAATAGAAGATATATTGACAAAAAATGCCAGAACGATTCTTAAAGCTCGTTATTTGAAAAAGGATACCGATGGTAGTTTAAGTGAAAATCCCGATGAAATGATTGAAAGAGTAGCAAGCAATATTGCCAGTGCTAATGAAAAATACGGTGAATCCATTGAAGAAAGCAAGGAAAATTTTATTAAAATTATGTCAAATTTGGACTTCCTGCCCAATTCACCAACCCTGATGAACGCAGATAATGATTTACAACAATTAAGCGCCTGTTTTGTACTTCCGGTAGAAGACAGTATGGAAAAAATATTTGATTCCATAAAAAATGCAGCTTTAATACATAAAAGTGGTGGTGGCACCGGATTTAGTTTTTCACGTTTAAGGCCACAGGAGGATATAGTAAGAACCACAGGCGGTGTAGCCAGTGGCCCAATTTCATTTATGGAAATTTTTGATGCCGCTACTAATACTGTCAAACAGGGTGGTAAAAGACGTGGTGCCAATATGGGTATCCTGAGGGTAGATCACCCTGATATACT
>CAZOON010000219.1:0-3585 GCA_964581445.1 uncultured Halanaerobiales bacterium
TATAAAAATATAAAAATAAGCCTGAGGGTAAAATACTTAAACTCATAAATATATTTATAAATAACCCTCCCAGGGCAAATAAGAAAAATATAAATGAAAGTAACATATAAAATCTAAGATTTGAAATCTTTTCTTCAATTCTAGAGAATTCAATAAGCTCTTCCAGTAATTTATAATCCAGTTCCTCAAAATGCTTATATTTCTGTTTAATTATTGCTCCTATTTCAAAAACACTTTTACCAGGTACTTCTTCATTTTTTTTGAAATCCTTTATTTCCTGATTAAGTTCTTCTAAACGTTCTTTGTAATTATCTATATCTTTTTTTAATCCCAGAAGCGAATCTCTTTTTTTAAAAGGGAAATTTTCAAGATATGAAAGCTGCTTTATTCCCTCTTTCTTTTCTTCAATCTCTTCTTTTATCTTTTTTGCTATTTTATATTTAGTATAATCCCTGGACATAATCAACTTTTTTTTATGATCTTTTTTTTCTTTTAAAAACTTTTTTATTTCCTCTTTTTTTTCACGTAATCTATTAAGTTTTATTTCTTTTTCTTTAAGGACTTTATAAATTTTAATACTTTCTTTTAATTCCTCTTCTAAAAAATCAATCCTTTTTAATAATTTATAATGTTTTTTTGTCTTTTGTCTTTCTGTACCAATTTTATTAATGGCTTCTTTTAATAATTGCCGGGCACTTTCTACAGATATATCCTCACTCTTTGTATCATTTAAATTAGCTAATTTTGTTTTCAATTCTTCTATTAAACTTTCATGACATTTTACTTTCATCTGGCTAATACTAATAGTATTACGATAAATATTTTGATTTAATCCTGTCTGGATTTCAAGGATATTCCTTTCCTGGTTTGGCATCTGCTTATATTTGTTGCTTAAATCTTCCCCAGTAATCTCATCATATAATATTTGTTTATCTCTTTCTTTAGCAAAATCTCTTTCCAATCTATATTTACTTCCATTGTGTTTATAAAGAATAAAACCTGAATACTTTTTGCTATTCCAGGGACGATAAAAATCAAGGTCCTCAGTCCAGTATCGTCTAGAAGTATTAGCTTTTTTAAAACTGAAAAAAACACCTTCAATAAATTTATGAATACTGCTTTTTCCTGTTTCATTTTTCCCATAGATAATATTAAATCCATCTTCAAAATGAAAAGTCTCTTCTGAAAATTTAGCAAAAGCATTTATATATAATTTCTCTATCTTCATCTAAGTATCACCTTTTTCGATAATAAAGCATCTAATCCATAATATAAGGCTTTTTGATATATCTCTTTTTGCCTTCCAGAAGAATTTTCTATTTTATTATTTAAATCTTCAATAAAAATACCAATAATATCCCCCTGGTGTGTTAACTTTAGTTCAGCTATATTATAAGAAGGTTCGGTTTTATCTAATATCTGTAGATAAAAAACTTTATCTATAAATTCCTCCTTAATTAATTCTATATCAAGCTCAAAATCAGTATCAATTAATCCAGTTAAACAAATCCTGTATATATCATCTTTTTTTCCATCTTCAAATATTTTAAGCAATTTTTCTCTTAAGGTATTGTAATTATCCTGTTCTGAAAGTATAATCTCTTTTTTTATGTATTTTCTTTTAGCAATAGGAATAAATTCAAGCTCTACATTTTTATCCAGCACTTTACCCAGAATAAAACCATGTTTTCCTCCCTCATTAATATCTAAAGGCTCTGGAGTGCCGGGATAAGCAGCAATTAAGCGCTTTTTACTATATATTTTTTCCATTTGATGGACATGGCCAAGGGCCATATAAGTAATATTCCTATCATTTTTCATTCTCAAATCTATCGGTAAATAAGTGCTATTTTCTGACTTATTATCAGCATGTAATAACACAAAATTTATTTTATCTTTCTCACATTCTAGATTATTTAATAGATTTTCTTCAATATGCCATCTTTGCCAGCCTAATCCGTAAACATTAATCCCCGGTCTGGAAAGATATACTTTTTCCCAATTTTCATTTTTAAATATATGTACATTATCAGGCCATTTATAACTGAGATAATATGAATCTTTTAAAACAGGATCATGGTTTCCCGGGGAAATAAAAACCGGTATAGTTTTTGTCAGCTTTAAAATATCTTTAATATAATTTATCAAAAATTTATCTGCATATTTATATTCAAATAGATCTCCACTAAGAAAAAAAACATCTACTTCTTTTTCCAGACCATATTTTATTATTTTTTCAAATGTATCAAGCAAATCCTGTCTCCTTCGTCTGGCTTTTTTGGCACTTAAAAATGAAGAAGAAAAACTTGTCCCAAGATGAAGATCCGCAGTATGTATAAACTTAATCATAGAATTCCACCCCACTTAGAAACTTTACTAGTAATAAATTAAACATCAGTTCATTTATTCCTGCTTTTAAATTCACTAATCATTTCTTTTGGAGAAAGTTCTTCTTCCCAGAATTTTATCCACAATGGCATAAATATTTCTTCCCAGTATAAATTCATTTCTTTTGAATTCTTAAAAATATGAGTCATATTATTAACATTATTTATAGCAGGATTATAGGCTGCTTTAGTTTTCATAATCTCAGCCATTTTCTGTCCATATTTTCTGGAGATAAGCAAGGCAACTTTCATAACTGCTTTTGTATGGTCATCACCCTTATACTGCTTTTGTTTGAAAATATTTAACATAATATATTGATAAGTATCTAATAAGTATACCGGACTCCCTTCAGATTTTTTTATTAAAAAATAATTTAACCAGGGATTAACGGGGCCAATTATTTTATCAGAAATACTAAAGTAAACTTTCATAAAATTTGCAGTCATATCATTTACGAAAACACCCTTATTTCTGAGTATATCAAGCCAGTTAAAAAAATCTTCTAATTGATATAAACTATTAGCACTTAAGTAGCCTTTATCATCAATATATAATCGTTTTACATTAAATAGTGTTAATAATTGTCTGGGTAATAAATCACTATAATAATTTAAGGCCAGAGTTTTTGATGGGAGATTATTAATTAATTTTTCATTTAAGATCTTAATAATCCCTTTATTACTAAACCAGACCTGTTTATAAATTAAAAGAGGTAACCCCCATAGATGAGTATTTCGATCAATTTTCCACCAATCGACTGAATAAAAACCCTTCCGTAAATCCTTATCAATATAATTATCTACTGGAATCTGCAGTTCAGTATTAAATATATCATCAATACCTATATTCATATATATATCTGGTGGGCTATTATTCTCTAAACTGCGTTTTAAGATATCTTCTCCCTCCTGAAAATTTAATTCTTTATATACAATTTTTATATCTGGGAATTCTTTTGCTACTAATAAATTTATATCCTTACGAAACTTATCTTTATTATAGTCCTGTAAAGGTATAGTGCGATAAAAAGGATAATACCAGAAACTTATTTCATACTCTTTGCCTTTTTCAACTTCCACCTCTGGATTAATATTAAACTCCCTTTTAAATATTAAATCATCTATAAACTTAAATGGATAAAAATAATCAGTAATAAAAAAAATGATTGCACTAAGTAAAAAAATAGATATAAATACC
>CAZOON010000220.1:0-3572 GCA_964581445.1 uncultured Halanaerobiales bacterium
AGTAGCCAGAGAATGTCTTGGCTTAAGGTCTTAGAAAATTTTAATCGTGTCAGTAGCGGCGCCACCATTTCATCAGCAATTTGGTCATGGCCTGGATAGGCCCAGCGTTGGCCTGTCCAGGTTTTGCAGGTAGCTTTGGCGTAATCATGAAAAAACGCGGCCCAATAGAGAGCCAGGTCTTCCCCTTCTGCCATCCCTTTTAGCACCAAAAACTTATGAGTTAGAACATCTCCTTCGGCATTATGATCTGGTGGTTGCTGCGTATTGGAAAGCGCTTTTACTTCAGGAAATAATTTTTCTAATTGTCTATATAACAGTGAGGGCCTGAGAACCTGGCCTTCCATATCAGCTGCTGCATAGCTGGCCCGAAAAAATTCACGTGGTTTAGAAAAAGTTGCATAAATATTAAATCGATTTTTCATAAATTCATTTATACTATCAGAATTTATATCAATACCATATTTTTGTAAATGAACTTTTTCTTCATCCCTTAAAATATAATCTTTATTGTTTTTAGAAGGCAAGATACCATCATTAACACCTAAAACAAATAGGGCTTTGATATCATGACTCCTTGAGCGGTCAAGATTTCCAACCAGCACCTGATCAAGTGTAGTTGGAATAATTCCTATCTCATATTCTGAAAAAGCCATTTCCAGGATTTCAATAAATTCTTTTAATTTGACATCTTTATCTCCAAGAATATCCAGTAATTGTTTAAAAATATCAATAATGACATTCCAGATTTGAGTATTTTCATTTATATCTTCAAATTGCTTTCGAGATTTTAAGATGTCGAGCCAGTCCTCTATTTTTTCCTTTAAACTAAGCTCCTTAAATGTTGAAAATAATGTTTTAATATAGTCTTCAAACGTTGAAGATTCATTTAAAGCTTTTTTCAGACTAATTATTGGCTCAATTAATTTTTTCCTTAAGATATTTAAATCCTCTAAATTATAATCTTCATTTCCTAATTTAAACTCTTTATACCAATCATTACCATCAATGCCGAATTCTAGAACATAATTTTCCAGTAATTCAAATTCATTTCGGCTTAGATTACTGAAACCAGTTTTAAGATATCTAAAAATATCTTCATAAGAAAAATTATTTTGAACTATTTTTAAAGCTGAATCTATGTATTTAACAATAGGGTTCTTCATTATACTTCTTTTTTCATCAAGAAAAAAGGGTATATTATATTCTGAGAAAACTTTTTTAATATAAAGTTTATATAGATTAATATCTCCAATAACAATAGCTATATCTCTCCAGCGATAATTCCTATCCCTGACTAAAGATATTATTTTTAAAGCTGTTTTTTCAACTTCACTATATCTATTTCTGGCAATAAATAATTCAATATTATCTGTTTTATCCTTATATCCTTTAAGCGGATATCTATATAAATGACTTTCTAGATGTCTAATTTCTTCATTACATTTATTTTGATTATTAAGAAATATCTCCTCTATTTCTATATTATCTTTCACAGCAATATTTTTCAACTTATTATATGTGTCTTCTGAAGGTTTGAAAATTCCAGAATTCTTTTCATCCATAGTAAGCGATATACTAATATTCTTAGATTTTTTTAATAAATTTCTAATAATACTATCTTCCTGACCTGTAAAACCTGTAAAACCATCAATCCATATTTCTGCCTCATCAAGCATATTTGAGCTTGATATTTTTTTTATAAAAAAAGCAAATTCATCTTCCGGATCATAATATCGCTTTGACATATATTCCTGATATTTTTTATATATAAATACAATATCTTCTAATTTTTCAGAAGCAAGATCCATTTCATCATTTTTTTTTAAATATTTCTCAAGGTCAGCAGGTTTTATTTCATTTTTTTTCAATTCAGTAATAAAATAATTTATATTTTTATAAAAAGCATTCTTGTTAAGCATATTTTTATATATTTTTAATTTATCATTATATCTACTAAAAAGATCTCGAATAAGCATAATCCTGGCCAGGTCGTTTATTAAAGTATGTGTCTTCCCACCTACCTCATTAAACACTTTATAAGCAAGTCTTTTAAAACTTAAGACTTCCACATTCAAAAGCCCTAATAGATTTTGATCTGATATTAAATCACGCTCAGCCTGCAGGGTAAATTGTTCGGGAACAAGAAGAATTAACCTTTTATCAAAAGAGCCACTCCTAATTTTTTTGCCGAGCTCTTCCCTTATTAAACTGCTTTTACCACTACCCGATCGACCTTTTATTATCTTAAGCATTATTTCACCTCAACTATCTAAATAATTATAAATATATCTACTTCTTTAGAGGATATTTTCATTAAAGATTGAATAATAATATATGAAGGGAAGTGAATAAAATGAAAACAAAAAGATTTCAGATTGTAAATATAATTTCATTTCTTGCTGTAATAGTTGTTAATGCCCTGGCCAATATACTACCTATAAATGGAAAAACAACCGGGGAAATATCTGATTTTTATTCAAATTATTTTACACCTGCAGCATTAACCTTTTCTATCTGGGGACTTATCTATATTCTACTTGCAGGTTTTATTATTTATCAGGCCCGTGGCCTTTTCCGTAATATGTATAATAATTATAATTTTGTTAGTGAAATCGGATGGCTATTTGCAGCATCTTCTTTAGCCAACATTGCCTGGATTCTTTGCTGGCATTATCAAAAAATCACCCTGAGTCTAATTGTTATGTTGATTTTATTAATATCACTTTCTTCAATATATCTTAAAACAAAAAATAATAATTTAAACAAATTATTTATTGTAATACCTTTTAGTATCTATACAGGCTGGATTACCATAGCAACCCTGGCCAATATTACAGTCTTTTTTGTGGATAATAATATTTTAAATAATCCACTTTTAGATATTAGCTGGACAATAATTGCTATTATAATTGGAACCATAGTAACTTCCTTTATATTGTTTAAATATAGAGACATCTTCTATAGCCTGGTTCCTATCTGGGCCTTTATTGGTATAATTATCAAAAGATTAAATACAGAGGCAATTACACCCATAATAATTGCAGCCAGTGCCGGCATAATTATTATTATTATAGAAATTTTTTATATCTTATTTAGAAAAAAACCACATAAATATACCTTTTAAACTTTTAATCCTACATTTAATCTCTGAGAGTGGCTTTAAATCTTTGTGGATTATTTAGGGCAGAAAAAAAATTATCAATATTAGAAAATATTATATCTGCATTTTTTAAACTATTTGCAGAATAACCTTCTTGACCAGCAATTAAGACTCCAATTCTGGCTTTTTTCAACATTAAAGCATCATTACGTCCATTACCAAGCGCTATAATATTTTCTTTACTATTATTTATTATAAATTCTTCTTTTTCCTGCCCACCTTTAGAAATAATTTTAATATTAATATTCAGACCAGACAATTGCTTTTTAACGGTGCCAAATGTATCAGCCGTTAAAACATATATATCATATAAATTTGAAAAAACTTTCAAATTATCCTTTACACCAGGTAGTAAATTCCCATCCAGAGCAAGTGTACCATTATAATCAAAAACAAGCTCAGTAATATTAAT
>CAZOON010000221.1:0-3563 GCA_964581445.1 uncultured Halanaerobiales bacterium
CTGTAAATCTGCCGGCGATGCCTACAAAGGTTCAAATCCTTTCCCCTCCACCACTTTATATTTTTTGCGGGAATAGCTCAGTGGTAGAGCATCACGTTGCCAACGTGAGGGTCGCGAGTTCAAATCTCGTTTCCCGCTCCATTGGTTTGCACCGGATAAGGTGCTTTTTTTTATAGAACAAATATTTAAAAATTCACATTATAATTAATTGTATGTTATAATTATAACAATTAAATTAATTATATATAAAATATTAGGTGATAATATGTTAAGTAAAAGATTTATAAAGATTCTACTTCTATCAATTCTTGTACTGGTTCTTGTTTTTGTTATATCATTGAGTATTGGAAGTACTTATATACCTCCGGGTAAAATAATTAATATTTTGTTTAATAGAAATGAAGTTAATGAAACTTATAAATTAATAATTAATAAAATTAGATTGCCTAGAATAATATTAAGTTTTCTTGTTGGGTCAAGTTTAGGTATTGCCGGGGTTGTTTTTCAGGGGATTATTCGAAATCCTATGGTGGATCCATATATTGTTGGGATTTCTTCGGGAGCAGGTACCGGGGTAACACTGGCTATAGTTTTGAATTTAAGCTGGTCTTTTTTATGGTTAGATACGATACCTTTAATGGCTTTCATTGGTGCAATAATAACAGTATTTCTGGTTTATAGTTTATCAAGGATTAATAACAAAACACCTATGATGACATTTTTATTGGCGGGAGTGGCAATGGGTTTTATATTAAATGCCATAATGTCCTTTTTGATGGTTATGGGTGCTCAGGATTTACACAAAATTATTTTCTGGTTAATGGGTAGTTTTGCAAGTGGTGGTTGGTATGAAATAAAAATTATGTTACCATATTATATAATTGGTTTAATTCCGATTATATTTTTCTTAAATGATATGAATATTATTTTGCTGGGAGAAGAAAATGCTCATTATTTAGGTATAGATGTTGAAAAAGTCAAAAAGATATTGATTACTTCTGCTACCTTAATAACTGCAGCAGGGGTTTCAGTTAGTGGGAATATTGGTTTTATTGGCTTAGTTATTCCACATATTACAAGAATGTTAGTTGGACCAGACCATAGAAAATTGTTGCCTATGGCTGGGCTGTTTGGAGGGATATTTTTATTGATTAGTGATGATCTTGCAAGATTTCTCTTATCCCCTTTAGAACTACCGGTTGGTATTATTACTTCTCTTGCAGGTGGACCATATTTCATTTATCTATTGCGTAATAGTAAAAAACAGGTCTGGTGATTTAAATGCTTAATATAAAAGATATAAATTTTTCTTATGGAAATAATACAATATTAAATAAAATTGACTGCTATATTAAGAAGAAAGAGTTTGTTGGGATAATCGGTCCAAATGGGTCAGGTAAATCAACGCTTTTAAAAAATATTAGTAATTATTTTAAACCAGAATCCGGGATGATATATTTAAATAAAAAAATATTAAATGAATATTCAGCAAAAGAATTAGCAAAATACATGGCGGTTGTACCACAGGAAACTATGGTTCAATTTAATTTTACAGTATATGATCTAGTAATGATGGGTAGAAATCCATATCAGGATAGATGGGGTAGGATTAAAAGTGAAGACAGGGAAATTGTGCAGAGGGCTATGAATTTGACAGATACAACTCAGTTTAAGGATAAAAATATTGATGAATTAAGTGGAGGAGAAAGACAAAGGGTAATAATAGCCCGTGCTCTTGCTCAGCAACCTGATATTCTTCTTTTAGATGAACCAACAGCGAGTTTAGATATTAATTATCAAATTGAGATATTTGATCTTTTATCATATTTAAATAAGAAATTAAATATTACTATATTGGTGGTTTCTCATGATTTGAATTTATCCAGTCAATATTGTGAGAGATTAATATTATTGAATCAAGGAGAAATTTATATAGCCGGGAGTCCAGCGGAGGTATTAACTAAAGAAAATGTGAAATCGGTTTATAAAACAGAGGTAATTATTAAGGAAAACCCTCTTACTGATACCCCTTATATTACTTTAATTCCCAGGAATTTTAAGAAAAAAAATAAAAAAATGAATATGAAGAAAATACATGTAATTTGTGGTGGAGGTTCAGCTAGAGAATTATTAGATAAATTATATTATCAGGGATATTCTCTAAGTTGTGGTGTTTTAAATCAAGGAGATAGAGACTGGGAGCTTGCAAAACAATTAGACTTAAAACAGGTTGAAATACCACCCTTTACATATATTCAAGAAAAAGACATAGAAAATAATGTTGAATTATTAAGAGATGCTGATTTAATTATTATTGCAGATACACCATTTGGGCATGGTAATGTTGATAATTTAAAAATGCTAAGTAATTTAGTAAATAGAAAAAAGATTATTTTACATATAAAAAGAGATTTTGAAGAACGTGATTATACAGGAGGAGAAGCGAGTATTTTTTGGGAAAAAATTAAAAAGGAAAATGAAATTTTTGAGTTTGAGAGTATAAAAGGTATTTTAAATAAAGTTCAGGACGTATTTGATAATAATTAATTAAGAGGAGTAAGGTATATGAAGTCAGCTTCACTAGTTAATGAAAATTTTGTAGTTTTAATTCCAGGTGGGTCTGTTCTATCTGCCAGTATGAAGTTACAGGAATTAATAAAGTCTAATATTAATATAAAGGATGAGAGACTGTTTCCTGAAATACATATAACAATTGATAGAATTAAAAAAGAGAGGACTAAAGAAGCAATAGAAATAATTGAAAAGATTACAAATGAATTTCCTAAGATTAGTATTGCATTAAATGATTTTTCTTGTTATCATTTATCACAAGATAAGTTTTTAGTTTTAAATATAAATAAAACGAATTCATTATCAAAATATGCTAAAAAAATTCATCAAGAGCTATATATGAAAAATATTACAACAATTAATAATTATGATGAATGGAATTTTCATATCACGATATTGAGTAATTTGTTTTCTAGAAGATCTATTTCTGATGAAGAATTTAACGATATATGTAAATTGTTTAGTGATTTAGCCAGCCCCTGTGTTGCTGATATTGATAGAGTTGATATCTGGAAACCTACTTTAAAGCCTGATAAAAAGTTGATTTACAGCTATTTATGGGAGGAATAAACTATGAATATAAAGGCTTTTATACTGGATCTTGATGGTGTGATTACAGATACTGCTGAATATCATTATTTAGCCTGGAAAAAGCTTGCAGATGAAGAGGACATTACTTTTAATAGAAAAGAAAATGAAAAATTGAGAGGGGTGTCCAGACGTAAATCTTTAGAAATTTTATTAAATGGCAGGGAAGTGTCTGAGAAAAGAATTAAAGAAATGATGGACAGGAAAAATGTTTATTATAATAAGTATATAGATAATATTTCTAAAGATGATCTTCTTCCTGGCGCTGAAGATCTAATTAGCAGTATTATTAGTAATGATTGTAAAGTTGCCCTTGCTTCAGCCAGTAAAAATGCCAGGAAGGTTATTAATAAGCTGGAAATAGATAAGCATTTTAATTTTATTGCTGATGGATATAGTGTTAA
>CAZOON010000222.1:0-3554 GCA_964581445.1 uncultured Halanaerobiales bacterium
TTGATTACATCCCTTGCAAAACTTAATATCATACTCATTCAGTTTTACCAATTCTATCTCAATACCTCTCTCCTTTGCCATATCAAGAGCCTCTTCCATCAAAAAATATGTTCCTCTTTTCACAGGGCTTCCCGAAATACCTATGATTTTCATTAATTCCCCTCCTCTTGCAAAGATGCATTATATTTTTTGACATTACCGTGCAAAGTAAATTATTAAAAATATTAGTAGTAAAAATTATAAGGAGAGGTCTATATTTTTTGAAATACAATAGACACTCTCCTTATAAATCATGGGATTTAACTATTGACTTTTTGCGTCTTCTACAATCTTTACAAGGTCTGGATAATCAATACCCAATCTTTTTAAAGTTTCAAGTTCAGGTATTCCGTTTTCATCCCAACCACGACGTTCATATACAGCATCTAATAGTTTTTCATAATAATCTTCCCTATATTCTCTGAGAACCTTAATTTTTTCAACAATTCCCATAGTTTCTATATCATTACCAACTATATCTTTTACTTTATCATCATAATAATCTTCTTTATATAAATATTCTTCTGTAGTAACAGGCCCTACAGCTCTATATGGAGGTGTATCGCTTTCTCTACCAAAAACACCCAATCTAATGTTAAATACACGCTGGAGATTGTACATTCTTTCTGATTGTTCCATAATATCCTCTTCTGTTGTTGCTCTACCAGTTGTTGCTTCAAATAATTCTATATAATTTTGAATATGTTCAGGTATCTTATAAGGTTTTTCCTGTTCACTATTATCTGCCGGTACAATATCATTCCATAGTAATTTACAGGCACCAACTAAACCAAACCAGGTCCTCAAAATTGTCATCTCTAATATAGAATCCGCTTTATCTGCTATTGTTGGAATATAATCATTAAATAATCCAACAGAAAACATTAAGGCCTCATCATGCTGGGGACCCTTATTTGCTGCAGCAAATCCAAGTTGTTGACTGGGACACTCTTTGGTAACATATTCGGAATATTCTAATCCTTTATTTTCCATACCAATATCATGTAATACCTCTGGATCAGCATTATATTCTTCAACAAAATATTCCTTCATATATTTTATTCCTTTACCAGCAATTTTACCAAACCCTTCATTATGACAGATCTGATGTAATAATTCTATAGCTGCATCACTATTACCAAAATGTAATTCCAGGCCTCCAGTAATTTCTTTATCTATAATCCCCTTTTCATAACACTCCATAATAAAAGCTGTGCCTGTGCCAAAGGAAATTGTATCAATTCCATAAGTATCACAATAAAAATTTGCTTCAGCAATATAGTCTGGATTAAAAATACCACAATTTGAACCTATTGCTGCTATACTTTCATATTCAGGGCCATCAATAATTATTTTGTCACCTTTATAAGGACCTGTTTGAAGTTCAAATTCATCTATTGTTTTTGCACACTGCATAGTACATCCATACCAGCATCCATCTGGTAAACCCTGAGTAAATTCTTTTTGCCATACTTCATGATTAATTTTATAATATTCTGGATGTGAGTCATATTTATAATTTTCCACAGGTAGTATATCAAAATCATTAACTAAGTTTACTAAATATGTTGTCCCTCTTTTTCTCATCTTATTCTGGCTATTATCCAGGTCATGTATTTCTTTGTTAAGTTTCCGTCCCAAATCACTTATAGTTTTAGTATCTACAGGGTGATTTGAATTACCTGTAACATTAGAAAATTTAACAATAACAGCTTTAATCCTTTTATCCCTGAAAACAGTACCAATACCGCCCCTTCCGGCCTGTTTAATCCTTACACTCTTGCGTCTAAGGTCATAAAACGAGAAATTTAATACACCCAAATTAGTATTTTTAGCTCCGATACCTGTAGAAATTATTGAAATATTTTGTTTGTCTTTTTCATTTTCAGCATATTTTTCAGTAAGTAATTCTGCAAGAATATGTGTATCTTCTATACTGGTGTCTAATTCCTCTATTGATACATTCTGCTTATCCCCATCAATATAAACAATCACATCTTTTTTTGCCTTACCCTGTATCTCTAAAGCATCAAAACCGGAAAATTTCATTAAAGGACCAAAATACCCACCTACATTACTATCAATTACAGTACCAGTAAGTGGTGATAAACTTAGAACTAAAGATTTCCCCAATCCAGGATATCTGGTTGTCCCAGCTAATGGCCCGGGTGAAATAATAATTTCGTTTTCTTCATCATCCCATCTGGTATTATCATTTACAGCATCCCATAAATATTTAAGACCATATCCACGACCACCTATATATTTTTCTTTGGTTTCCTCCGCTACAGATTTATTTTTGATTTCATTGCTGGATAAATTTAGATATAAAATATTATCAGCATATCCTTTAGAAACCTTATTAAAATCATATTTGAATGAAGCCAATAATTTACCTGTTTGAATGTTTTCTATACTTTCTTTCATTTTTTATACCACTCCCTTTTTTTATAATTATACTATCTATTTCTAATTACAATCAAATTAATTTACTATTTATACAACAGATGGCTCAAGAATTAAATTACCCTTATCAAATCTCTCTAACTCAAGTTTTAGGTCTATACTCAATTCTTTACCAGTAATCATTTCTGCTATAATTTTACCTGTCATAGGAGAAATCATAAAACCGTGTCCGCTGAAACCAACTGCCATATAAAATCCTTCTACTTCTTTAGATTCATCTATAATAGGTTGGCTGTCTGGAGTCATTGTATATGAGCCAGCCCATTGTCTAACGACCCTTAAATTACCAAGAAGAGGCAATAAATTTGTAGTCTTACGTGCCATTTTACCTAAAAAACTCCAGCTGCTATTTGTAGCATGACTCTCAGGAGGATTATCAGGACCATAACCCATAAGAAAACTACCATCTGGAGTCTGTTGACAGTATATGTTATAAGAAAAAGACATAACCATTGGTCCCTGAATTTGATTTACCGGTTCTGTCACCAATATTTCATGGCGTTCAGCTTTTGCAGGAATATCCAGCCCAAGCATTTTAGCAATATCTTTTGCATAACCACCGGCTGCATTTACTACAGTATCTGTCTTAATATATCCTTTATCAGTTTTCACACCTACAATTTTGCCATTTTCAAGATCTATATCAAGTGCTTTTGTAAAAGTATTAATTTCAACTCCCAGTTTTTCTGCGGCTTCAGCATAGGCCTGTGTCACATAAAATGGATTTGCATGACCATCTGTCGGACAAAATGCTGCCCCTTCAACACCATCTAAATTTATATATGGTACTATTTCTTTCGCTTCCTTAAAACTTAGTTCCCGGGAAGGTATATCAAATTTATGTTGAAGTTTAATATTTTTTCTAAACTGCTCCAACTCCTCATCAGAAAAAGCCAGTAATAAATAACCACCCTGTTTTAAGTCTATATTTCTCTCTACTTCCAAAATTTCATTTATATTTTCAAATATCTCCATACTACCTTTCGCTAATTTACAATTCATTTCAGTACCCCATTGTTGTCTAATACCAGCTGCACATCTACCACTGG
>CAZOON010000223.1:0-3547 GCA_964581445.1 uncultured Halanaerobiales bacterium
AATAACAATAAAAATGAAGATATCAAAAAAATTAAAGGATCATATCTGGTAAATACTGGTGAGCCAGTACAGATAATTGATCCCCAAACAGGTGTCCCTGTTAAAAATGAAACCGGTCAGATTCAGTATGAAACTAAACCTGACCGTTATTGTGATCAGCATGGTTATAATAATCATTTCTTTGATGACATCTGGGATTTTTTTAAACCTGCTGATTAAATTGAGCTATAGTCACCCCACTACCTCCTTCTTCCTGCCGCCCCAGACGATAGGAGCTAATGTGGGGATGACTTTCCAGCACTTCACTTACTGCTTCACGTAAAGCTCCTGTTCCTTTTCCATGGATTATCTCGACCTCTTTATAACCTGCAAGCAAAACATTATCTATATATTTAGTCAATTTATGACGGGCTTCATCATATCTATTCCCTCTCAAATCAATCTTATTAGTAATTTTAGAGCTTTTATTCAACTGATATTTTTTTATCATATCTTCTTGAGTTGTGTCAGGCATTTCTGCTTTTTTAAGTTTATTTAATGACACATTTACTTTTAGAATACCTGCCTGTATAACAGCCTTTTCCTTTTCATGATTGATCTCTATTACTTCACCTTTTTGCCCAAGGCTTTTAACTCTGACTGTATCACCAATTTCAATGTTATCATTATTTACCCCATCATCTTTATTATTATCTTTATATTGTCGTTTTAATTTTTTTATTTTTTTATGTATTTCAGTATCTTTACGATCTATATCTGCTTTTTCATTAAATGTTTTTTCTTTTAAATCTCTAATAATTTCTTTGCTTTCTTTTTGTAATCTACTAATAATATTATTGGCCTCATCTTTTGCCTCTTTTATAATATTTTCTTCTTTTTCATCCAATTTTTTTATTTTCTCATGATATTCTTCCTGTAAATTTTTATTATCTCTCTCTTTTTGTTCAAGATTAATTCTTAAATTACGAACCTTTTTTCGTTCACTATTTAATTCGTTTATTATAAGATCTACTTCTAGACCACTTTCATCCAGCATTTCCTTTGAATTATTAATAATATCTTCAGGTATACCCAGTCGAAGGGCAATCTCAAATGCATTGCTTCCACCAGGAACACCCATAATTAAACGATAGCTTGGCTTTAGGGTCTCTATATCAAATTCAACTGAAGCATTTTCAACACCATCACTTGAATATGCATAGCTCTTTAATTGACTATAATGAGTTGTTGCAATAGTAACTACTTTTTTTTCTTTGAATTTTTCCAGTATAGATATTCCCAGGGCAGCACCTTCTTCTGGATCAGTTCCTACTCCCAATTCGTCAAGTAAAACAAGACTTCTACTGCTTGCTTTTTTTAAAAATTCATGGATTTTATTCATATGTGAAGAAAAGGTGCTTAAATTTTGTTCAATACTCTGTTCATCGCCAATATCAGCATATACATTGTCAAAAACCGAAATACTGCTTTTGTTTGATGCTGGTATATGAAAACCAGATTCTATCATCAATACAAAAAGTCCAACGGTTTTTAAAGCAACAGTTTTACCCCCTGTATTGGGACCGGTAATAATTAAAGTATTAAAATCTTTACCTGCTTGAACATCAATGGGAACCGGATCATTTTTTAATAAGGGGTGTCTTCCCTGTATTATATTGATTTCCCCTTTTTCATTTAATTCAGGAGCAGTGCCATTTATCTCCTCACTGTATTTGGCCCGGGCAAAAACAAAATCAATTATGGAAATATTTTTAAGATCTAGCTCAATATCATTTATTCTGCTGGCAATTTTTCTACTTATCCATTTCAAAATTCTGTATATTTCTGCCTTTTCTTCACTTTTTATTTCACGCAAATCATTATTTAATTTTACAACAGCCATTGGCTCCATAAATATAGTTAAACCACTTGAAGAACGGTCATGTACTATCCCCGAGAAAACATTTTTATACTCCTGTCTAATGGGAATAACATAACGATTATCCCTGCGAGTAATCAATTTATCCTGTAACATATCACTATATTTTTTGCCATATACAATATCTTCAAGCTTATTTTTTATCCTATTTTCAATTTTTACAATATCATTTCTAAGTGATTGTAATTTTTTTGTAGCATTATCCTTTATATCACCAAAATCATCTATAATTTTATCAATTGCAGATGAAATATCAGAATAAATATGAAGCTCATCAGATTTATCAATAATTGTTTGATAATTTCTTTCAACTGTCCTGGAATTACTTTCATTCTTTACATCTTCAAAATATTCATTAAGTCTTTTTATTCCATAAAGAGTATCTCTAATATCAACTATATTTTCAATACTAAGTACACTTTCCTTTTTCAAATTTTTTATAATCTCACGTAAATCCTTAATTCCACCAAAGGGTGGTACCCCAAATTCTTTAATTAATTCTTTTCCTGCACTTGCCTCTTCCAATCGTTTTTCTATATATTTTTTATTGGCCACCGGACTAATCTTTTTTGCCAGTTCATTAGCAATTTTTGTTGAGCACAGCTTACTTACTTTTTCAACAATCTGCTTATAATTTAAGACATCAAAAGTATGATTATCCACATCAGTCACCCCTTAAATATTGTATCAATTCATACATATAATCACCTGAAATATAATTATTTTAATTTACATGAAAAAAACCATGATTTTATCATGGCCTGTAAAACAAATTTCGTATACTCTGATGAATTACCGGTGACAATTCTCTTATATTACTTGCTAATAAAGAATTATCAAGAAAATTATTTACCTGGGTGTAAGGTATCTCACTCAAAAACAAAACTAATAAATATGCCAGTAATCCCCCTTTTATCATACCCAGAGCTGCCCCGGCAACATGATCGAGCGGCTCCAAAAATATTAATTTAAGTATATTTTTTGCTACTACTCCTAAAATATGAATCACAATATTAAATACTATAAAAATAATAGCAAAACTAATAAAATTAAGTAAAGAATAAGATAAATCAAGATAAGGCTCCAAATAAATAGTAAAACTTTGATAAAGCCTTATTGCCATATATAAGGCTATTAATAAACCAAGAATAGTACTTGTCTGTTGAATAAAACCTTTTTTATAACCCCTTAAAATAAAATACAATAACAAAATAGCAATAATAAGATCTAAGATTGAAAAACCAGTCAATTATTTTTCTACCTCCTCTAGTAAGGCCATTATTTCCTCATTTTCCTTACGAAGAGATTTTAATTCCTTCAATTTATCAAGATATTCTGCTCTCAATTTATAATATTCATCAGCAAGATTAATTAAAGCTAAACTTGTAATCTTTCTCCGAGGAAGACGAGGATAAGCCTGAACTATCTCAATACCAATTTCATTAATATAACTCTCAAGTTTAGTAAAATACTTTTCAGATTTATCTCCTGTTACCAAAAGTTCTTCACCAAGTATATTAATTGTATATTTATTCTTTATTTTATACTTATCCTCTTTTCCCATGTTTATACATCCTGATTATTAAAACCTATGCAAAGTTATGTGTTTGCATAGTCGTAGTCTTCACA
>CAZOON010000224.1:0-3544 GCA_964581445.1 uncultured Halanaerobiales bacterium
CCCAAAGAAACCCTTTGCAGTTAGAGCAGAAAAATCTATTAATTGCTCCTCAATAAAGCTGTTTAAACCAGATATCCTAAGCTGTTTCGGTCTCATCATAATCCTCCTTATTTTCCAATATCTTAAAAAACATATCCATTATTTCTTCACCGGGATCAAGTTTTTTACTGCGGCGATAATATTCCTTGAATAAATCCTCTATATTTAATTCTTCCATGAGTTCTACTGCTATCTCCTGTTCATATTCTTCAGAGGTTATGGGAATAATACTCAGGATATCTTTCTTTATAGTTTTAATCTTTTTAATATCTGATTGTAAAAGAGGGCTATCTGTTTTTATCTTTAAATAGGCCCAGACCTCTCGTCCCTCATTTTCCTGGCATTTTTCCAGAGCCTTTTCTATCCCCTCAACAGACCAGACTTCAATTGGTTTTCTATTTGTAAGTTTAATATGTTCTACTTCAGCCTCTTCACCTGCTTTGAGCTCTACAATAGAAACACTTTTATCCTGATCTTTCTCACTGGCACTGTATTGTATAGGCGAACCAGAATAATAGGCATTCCTCTCACTACTCGCTGTCTGACAGCGATGAAGATGACCCAGGGCTGTATACTGAGAGTTAAGAGGAAGATCTTCTGCACTGACCGTCAAACCTCCGCCAATCTGAATTGGTCTCTCTGAGCTGCTTTCCTTCCCCCCCGCAATAAACAGATGAGTCATGGCAATATTAATGGTATCCTCACGGTAATTGCTTTCAAGCTCAGAAAAGAGCTCTCCAACTTTTTTAGAATAACTTTCCTGATGAATCCTTTCATCCCGGATCTCTCCCAGGACCTCGTTTAATCGACTTTCTGAAGGATAGGGTAAAGCAAGCAAAACAACCCGCTCATCATTTATTTCAAACTCCATAAACCACTTACCCCCTTCAATCACCCGGTGTTTTCCCACTTTATCTATATTAAGATCAAGGGGTTTATCCATAATTATTATTCCCTGACTGTATGTGAGGGGAGTAGGTGCTGTTAATCTATTAGGGCTATCATGATTCCCGGAAATAATACAGACAAGTCTTTTCCCATCCCGGGATAGTCCTTTTAAAGCCCTGTAAAATAGTTTTTCAGCATCAGCAGAAGGGTTAAACGAATCATAAATATCCCCTGCTATTAATACCATATCTATATCCTGATTATCTGCAATCTCTATTAACTCAGCAACAAAATCTTCCTGTTCATTTATCCGGCTATATCCTTCAAGGTATTTACCAAGATGCCAGTCAGCTGTATGTAAAAGTTTCATCAAGTTCACTCCTTTTTTCCTGCTTAATAATACATCTTATTTATTATACATTTAATTCAATCAATACTTATTAATTCCTGCTTCATTACTCATAATAAAAATAGCCCTCCTAATAAATGGAAGGCCGTTTTTAATTTGGCTTTTTATGGTGTAAAATTATATACTCTATATTTATCTATCTATAGAGATATTTAGCTTATTAAAATCCTCAAAGTATTCTTTAGTAGTCTTTGCAACCTGTCCATTTAAGATTAAGAGGGCAGTTAAACTCGTCAGAATGGCCAAAGCTAAAGCCACATCAGCAGTCAACCATAATGGTTTCAAAGCACTTATAGCTCCCACCACAGGAAGTATAACCCAGAGTATCCTATAGGGGGTGATTATTTTTTTACCAAAAAGATAGGAAGAAGCAGTTTCACCATACCAGGACCAACCAAGAAGAGTAGATATGGCAAATAATACGACGGCAATAGTTACAATAGCCTTACCAAACGGACCAAAAACCTCACCAAAGGCCATGGCTGTTAAAACTGCACCACTTTCACCTGATTTCCAGGCACTTGTAATTATGATAGCAATTGCAGTACTACTTCCAATAATAAATGTATCCATAAAAACTTCCATAATACCATAAAGTCCCTGTTCAACAGGATGTTTCACTTTTGCAGCAGCATGAGCGATAGGAGAACTACCACAACCTGCCTCATTGGAAAATACACCTCTAGCCACACCAAATCTCACAGCAGCCGCAACTGTAGCCCCGGCAAAACCTCCTATAGCCTGTTGTCCTCCAAAGGCACTTTTAAATATTAAAGCAATTGCTGCAGGTATGTCAGCTATATGAACAAGCAAAATAATAATTGTACCCAGAAAATATATTCCTGCCATTATAGGTACCAGGGTTACGGTTACCTTACCCAGTCGTTTTATTCCTCCAAAGATTACCAGTGCTGTAATAACAGCCATAATAATCCCTGATACGAAGGTAGGAATACCATATTCCTGTAATGAAAGGGCTGCTGTGTTGGCCTGAACCATATTGGTATTCACATAGGCAACAAATACAATCGTTCCAGCAAAAAACGTACCCAATAATGGCATATTCATGGCATTCTTCCAGATATACATCGCACCACCACGCATAATACCTCCATCGTCTTTTTCACGATATTTCATGGCCAATGTAATTTCACCGAATTTTGTGGCCATACCAAAAATAGCCGAAATCCACATCCAGAGCATAGCACCAGGGCCTCCGATAGAAATAGCTGTTGCCACTCCGGCAATATTACCCACACCGACTGTTGAGGATAGTGCTGTTGCCAAGGCCTGAATAGAAGAAATCTCTCCATCTCCTTCGCCCTCATCACGACTGGCAAACTTCTGGATCATTAATTTTGTTATCAGACCAAATTTTGTAAATTGGACGAAACGCGTTCGTATGGTAAGAATAATACCTGTACCCACTAAAAGCACAATTAAATATGGACCCCAGATTATGCCAGATATCTTAGATATAATATCTGAATATGTCATTATATAATCACCTTATTAAAATATTTTTTAAAATTATGCAAGATACTTTTTAAACCATTCAACAGTAAGTTCAAGTAATTCCTCTTCTTGCCGGGGAAGATCATAGAGATGACCGGCATCTTTAATATAATAAACCTTACTTGAATTATGTTTGAAAACATCTTTATATGCCAAGGCATTTAGAGGCTGTACCTGCTCATCTTCTTCTGCCTGTACGATGAGTACTGGTCTATTAAATTTTCCGAGTTCCTCAACAGGGTCTAAATCCTTGAGTTCTTTAAAAAATTCTTTTCCTAAAACATTGCCCTCAAAAGATATTTCCTCACCCCTTAAGCCCTTTTTAAAATCTTCGCCAATTAAATATGAAAAATTCCAGAAGGGATTGGATATTGCTGACCATAGCACTGTAGTTTCAATATCTCTAGCCCTATTACTGCAACAGGCAGCAATACACCCCCCCATACTATATCCCAGAAGGGCCCTTTTCTTTCTTTTAAATTCAGGACGATTTTTTACCCATTCAATAGCTGTCAAAGCTTCCTCTATTTCAGAAGAGATAGTCATATCCTCATAATCCCCCTCACTATCCCCTGCACCAAGAAAATCAAAACGCAATACTGCAAATCCATTATTAACCAGCCTGCGGGCTACTTTGACTAGCATCCGGTGAGGTGCGATCTTATTACCCACAAAACCGTGTATATTTATAAT
>CAZOON010000225.1:0-3531 GCA_964581445.1 uncultured Halanaerobiales bacterium
AGAGAAATTAAAACATTAATTTTAGAAAATCCAGATAGTGAGGAAGAAAGAAAGGAAGAATTAAAGAAAATAATAGAAGAGTTTACAAAAGATGAAGGAAATGAAGAAGAGAATGATAATGATGATAATGAATCAGATGATGAGCAAAATAATAATAATGATGAATTAGATGAAAGTGAAGAAAATGAAGAAGATGATGATAATAATAATGATAACAAATCAGCTAAAGTAATCATTAGTCCGGTATGGTAAAGAAAGGGATGTTTTATGAGTAATAATGGAATAATTAATATAGCAATAATAGCTCATGTGGATGCTGGAAAATCAACATTAGTAGATGCTTTTTTGGATCAAAGTGGTGTTTTTAGGGAAAATGAAGAAGTTGAAGAATGTATAATGGATAGTAATGAACTGGAAAAAGAGCGTGGAATAACTATTTATTCTAAAAACTGTGCAATAGAATATAAGGGGATTAAAATAAATATTGTAGATACACCGGGGCATGCTGATTTTTCTTCAGAGGTTGAACGAGTTATTAAGGCAGTGGATTCTGCAATTTTAATTGTTGATTCCAGCGAGGGGCCCATGCCTCAAACCAGATTTGTTTTGAAAAAATCTCTTGAAATAGGGATTAAACCCATTTTATTAATTAATAAAATGGATAAAAAGGATGCCAGAGCTAAAGAGGTTGTTGATATGGTTCTGGATCTTTTTATTGATCTTAATGCTAGTGATGAACAACTGGAATTTCCTGTAATTTATGGTATTGCTAAAGAGGGTATTGTTATGAGGGAAATAGATAATGAAAGTATGGACTTAAGTCCTCTGTTTGAAACGATTATGTCTCATGTTGATCCATATCCAAATTATAACGATAAACCCCTGCAAATTCAGATTTATGATCTTGCTTATGATGATTATATGGGGAGAATGGGTATCGGTAGGATTTATCAGGGGAGTATTAAAAATGGACAGACTGTAGCTGTTTCAAAACGAGATGGTAGTATTGTAAAGGCTAAAATTAGTAAATTATTAAATTATGAAGCACTTGAGCAGGTTGCTGTTGAAGAGGCTATAAGTGGAGATATTGTTGCAATATGTGGAATTCCTCATATATCAATTGGTGAAACAATCTGTAATGTTGATAATGTAGTACCCATGGAAATGATAAAAATTGAAGAACCTACATTATCAATGAATTTTTATGTAAACACCTCTCCTTTTGCCGGAAAAAGTGGTAAATATTTAACTACCAGACATTTAAAGGACAGGTTGGAAAAAGAATTAGAAGTTAATGTGGGTTTAAAGGTAGAAAAATTGAAAGATGCGGATGGTTTTAAGGTATCCGGTCGAGGTGAGCTTCATCTTTCAATATTATTAGAGAGGATGAGAAGAGAAGGTTATGAAATATCTGTTTCAAAACCAGAAGTACTGTTTCACAAAAAAGATAATAAAGTAATGGAGCCAGTTGAGAGAGTAATTATTGAAGTGCCTGAAGAATATTCTGGTACTGTAATTTCAAAGTTAAATCAGCGTAAAGGTATGATGCAGCTTATGAAAACAGTTAATAATACTGTTAGAATAGAATATTTTATTCCTACCAGAGGTATTATAGGTTTTAAAAGTGAATTTATAAATGATACGAGGGGTGAAGGGACGCTAATTCGTTCTTTTGAATCTTATGAAAATTATAAAGGAGAGATTCCTCAAAGAGTTAATGGTGTATTAGTATCTCAAACTAAAGGTACTGCTATGGCTTATTCACTGAATAATTTAAGTAAAAGAGGGACAATATTTATTGAGCCAGGAACTGAAGTTTATGAGGGCATGATAATAGGGGTGAATAGCCGTAATAATGATTTAACAGTTAATCCTTGTAAGAATAAAAAATTGACCAATACCCGTGCATCAGGATCTGATGATGCAATTATTCTGCCTCCTGCTAAAATATTTACTATGGAAGAGGCCCTGGAATTCATTGCAGAAGATGAATTAGTTGAAATAACCCCTGATGCTATAAGACTGAGAAAAAAATTATTAAAAAAGAAAGAGCGCTCCTAAAAAATGCATATCCGGGAATGATTATTGAAGTTCCCGGATATGAACAAGTACTTTTTAATTTTGGTGTTAAAATTTAAATCCAAGTAATGTAATATCATCCCTTTGTTCCTCATTACCCATAAATTCCCTTAGCTTCTCTTCATATATTTTGCCCTGAGACTTTAACCCTTTTTTATGATTATTTTCCAGCATTTTCATAAAATCTTTTCTACCAAATCTTTTATTATCTATTTCTTCATGTTGGTCTAAATAACCATCAGTAGTGATATAAAATGTTTTATTATCAATACTTATCTCATGATTAGTAAATTCATAGTTTTCTTCAGAACGTTGATAACCAATACTTTGTCTATCCCCTTTTATGTGGACAATATTGTCATTTTCGGTATAATAAAGAGACATTTTTGCTCCTGCATATATTAATTTACCAGTTTTTTTATTAACAGAACATAAACTAATATCTATACCATCATCTCTTTGCAAATCATCATTATTATTATGAAGGGTCTTTTTTAATATTTTATTTAATTCCTTCAAAAATTCTGAAGGGTTTTTTATATGTTCTGTATCAAGAATTCTATTTAATACCGCATTAGTTGTCATAGTCATAAGTGCTCCTGGAACACCATGGCCTGTGCAATCAACTACAGCTATTAATAGATTATCTTCAATATTTTTAATCCAATAAAAATCCCCGCCAACTGTATCCCGTGGTCTCCAGATAATAAAATGCTTTGAGAAATAATTTTTTAAATTATTTTTTAGTGGTAATATTGAATTTTGGAGATATTTTGCATAAGAAATATTATCCATGATTTTATTATTTTTTGCTGCAAGTTCCTTATTAGAATTAGTTAGTTCAAATGTTCTTTGTTTTACCAGATCTTCAAGATTATTGGTATGTTTTCTTATAGTAGCTGCCATTTTATTAAAAGAATTAGCCAGACGACCAAGCTCATTTTTTGAGTTTATATTAATTTCTTGTTCGTAATTACCGCTTGCTACAATTTCTGTAAAATCAATTAATCTATCAATAGGATTAATAATAATTTTATTAATAAAGTATACAATTGCAATAACGATTAATAGTAATGATATTATTAAAACTGCGATTATTGAGCTGAATTCCCATAAACTAAATATTTCTGAACTATCTAATAGTATCATTATATACCAGTTAATAGCTGGTATATAAGTAATAGCCGCAATTCTTTTATTATTATTTATTTTTAGTTTTAATGTATGTACCTTCTCACTATTTTCAGTAAGTTTTTGCATTATAGTTTTCATTTTTTCTTTTTCTTTAGAACCTATAAGTTCAAATATAGTTTTATCTTTCTGTTGAGAAAGTTCAGTGCTTATTGCCGACATTTGGATATAATCGGTATTTTTATAAGCCTGAATAAAACCTTTTTTATCAAATAAAATAGGTGTGATGAAAGAACTATCAGTTTTAATAAAATTTTCTAA